>JAGQWV010000664.1 GCA_020437045.1 Saprospiraceae bacterium
TCCAGTTGCTGATAAAGCTTTTTTTTTTTTTTTCTACTTCGGTAAATCCATATAGAGAGAACCGTCAGGGCTGTAATACCTAAAAGCGCTATTAACAAAATCGATCTCGATCGATTCAACCGCAATCTTTGAATTTCATTCTGAGCTGCCAACAAAGCAATTTTTTGCTCGCGTTCTTTATTTTCATAGTCAGTCAAAGCATCAATGCGAAGGGCTTGCTCAGAAATAGTACTATTTAGAATACTATCCTTCAATTGAGCCTGTTTCACATGGTAATCATATGCTTGCTTATAATTTCCTTTCATTCCATATATCTCCGATAACACAAAATATCCTTGTCTTAGCTGATCTACCATACCATTTTGATCTGCGATAAAAAGTCCTTCCTGAATATGTTTTTCTGCTTCATCGATTTTTCCTACTTTTTGCAAACTCGATCCTAATTGAAAAAGACTATTCGCAAGAACAAGATTCTGATTTAAGTCCCTGCGTATGTCGATGCTTTTTCGCAAGGAGGCGATGGCATCTTCGTACCTACCCATGCGATGAAAAAGTCGACCTCTGTTTTCATAACAATATCCCTGGCCGCTCACATCATTCAGGTTGATATTAATCTCTTCTTGCTTATTATAAAATACCAAGGCCAGGTCAAAGGAATCAATCTCACTATAGACATTTCCTAAATTGTTATAAAGATTGGCCAGACCCACCGAATCCTGTTGCTCTAGATATATTTCATATGCTTCCTGATACGTCTCAATAGCTTTGGAGTATAACTTCATCTGCCGGTACAAGCCTGCTTTCGCATTCAATGCCATCGCAACACTGGCCTGGTTTTGAATATAGCGGTACTGGGCAATATTAATATTAGCCCATTCAATTGCTTCTTCGTACAGCCCCATTTCCTTCAGGATCACCGCTTTTTGATAGCTGGCATATGCCATAAAGGTGGTATCCTTCACCGCTTCAGACTGAAAATAGACACTATCGATATATGGTAAAGCTTTAGAGAATTCAGCGGTATTTTTGTACGTGACTGCGTAATAATATTGCGCTTGTCTAAGCCAACGTTCACGATCCGATCTTCTGGCAATCTTCATCATGTCTGCTGTAAGTTCCAAAGCATAATTCGTGTTGATTTTGGTGTTTGGCCAAATCAACTGACTATAGGCTTTCATTTTAACACTGTCCGGGACATCAGTCTGCACCACCTGCGCAAGACTATCGAGATAAGCGTTCTGGGATTTCAGCGCAAAAGGTAGTATGAGAGAAGTTAGAGCTAAAACATAGAAAGTCTTGATACAGTAGCCCATTGTGCAATGCGTCATGTGATCCAGAAAAATACGTAATTAAATCAAATAGTTTCAACTCCTACAATATCAAGGAGTCTTCCTCCAATCCTTGAGAAAATCATTTGATTGGCGATCATTGGTGAATATATACAGCTTTTTTCCCCCTTCGACTTCCGATAGCATTTTAAGCAATCTTTTCCGGCGGCTCAAATTAAATAGCAAAATGTAGTGAAAAAATGGCCAATCGAATCGCTCCCGACAGCCAGGTGCCATTTCGGGCCGGACATGTCCCCAATACTTTAGGGTTCGTTTGGTAACTCTCCACAAACATAGCCAGGTAGGAAAATCAAAGTAGAAAATAGTATCAGCTTCCCTCAACCGGATATCAAGTGTCCCAGCGTAATTACCATCCATAATCCAGGTTGATTTTTGAGTTAGTCGTTGCACTTCCTCTTTCCAGAACGAAGGATCGGGTTCCGTCCAGTTGGGCTGCCAGTAAAATCTATCCAGAGGAATTAACTCAAGTCCAGTGATCATCTGCATTTTCCGGGCAAAAGTCGATTTACCAGCACCACAACAACCCAACACTAATATCCGCTTCATTACGATTCTTTTCTATTACGAAGATCTTACCTGTAAATAATTCATGATCTCGCGATAGTTTTGTTTTTCAACCCCATCACTACAATCCATCATATAGGCCGCCCAATCTAATGGAGAAGCATGATGTACCCGATCATTTACTTTAAGATCCGCACCATGTTCTACCAATAATTTGACACAGGCTATAGACCCCGAAGATACTGCCTGATGTAAAACCGTTCCATGGGTGTGAAAGCCATTGACTATAGGTGGAAAAAGATTAGCATCGACTCCCTGTTCCAAAAAAAAAGCCACGTGATCTTCATCGCCCAAAAAAGCAGCTACCAATAATGCAATATATTTTTCCTGGTCATCAGATTTGCTAACCAATCGCTGTACGTCTTTTGTCATATTTAGGCCAACGGCAACCGGCAAAGTCAGCACTGCACCCCGTTTGACTAGATGACCTGCAGCCTCCATATTATTATTAGCGATTGCAGGCAGACAATCAGCCACAGATGCCCCAGCATCCATTAAAAGGTCCATCATCGCAATTTGGTAGCCATGATCGCGAACTGAACTACCTGTGGCAACCAAAGCCAAGGTATAATCCATTTGCGTCCGATAATCCCGGGGTACATGCTTCAAGAGCTCTTTAAGGATTGTCTCCAGGATGGCCACTGTATTAGGTGGTATACGGGTTAGGCGTATGGGATTATTAGCAACAAACCAGATCAGATAAGGATCCTGAAAATAACCACCATTCGGATGGTGTGTTCTTACTTTTAATAATGTTGGATTATTTTTCAAATGACTCTTCAGTGCATCCACATCACCGGAATCAATCATCTCCACTCCACTCCGAAAAACAGGATCTTGAATATCATAACTATGCATGGAGTGTAGGATTTGTCAGTTTGGAAGATGAATGAAAGATGAAAAAAGCATGGATGGCAATTTAAATATATTTACCCGATTGCCATTATATTCAAAACAACAACGATAAATAATCTTTCTTCTTCGATTTAAAGTCAACATCAATTAGCTCTCTGCCTTTAATCATCATCATCATAAAAAATGCTGAAATTAAAGTAAACCGATAATAATTTTTAAGCACTTTAACTATTAATCTCCCTTAAATCTCAACAAGTCTACCTATTAAAAAAAATTAAGGGCATGACTGGCGCCACACCCTTAATAGAAACCCTGAACCTAATGATTCTACTAAAAACTCTACTACTGCTATATATTTTTCCAGCCAATCAGTATTTAATGACTGACTCAGATTTTCAACTTCTTAAAGGCCAAAAGCATAATAATAAACCTTGTCATTACCTGGATATTTTCCCTCGATCATAACCCCACCTTCTTCATTTTCCAGAATTTTTTGCAGTTGTTCGACAGATTTTACATTTTGCCTATTGACTTTGGTAATAACAAAACCAGGCTTCATGTCGGTCTCTCTAGCCAATTTTCCACGACCCATACTGGCAACTTTCACGCCACTGTCAACATCCATTTTACCTGCTTCATCTTTTGATAAAGTTTCAAATTGCGCACCTAGTACAGTGGCCACATCACTCACCGCCTTTTTAGTAACCGGGTCTGTATTTCCTTCACGATTTTTCAATGTGACCATGACATCTTTTTCCTGACTGCCTCTTAATACACTGATAGCCACCTGATCTCCAGGACGATGTCTTCCAATGCGTTCAAGAAGTTCCGGAGAAGCGTTAACCTTATGATGATCAACCGCAACGATGATATCACCTACCTTAATACCAGCTTCTCCTGCGGCACTGTTGTTTGTTAAACTATCTACATAGATACCCCTCGTAGATGAAAGTCCTTTTTCTTCAGCGAGATCATTATTTACATCACGAATCAAGGCTCCAATAAATCCACGTTGTACCACGCCGAACTCTTTGAGATCGGCGACCACCTTATTAACCATATTGCTGGGAACTGCAAAAGCATACCCCGAATAAGAGCCAGTTGGAGATGCAATGGCCGTATTGATGCCAATGAGATTTCCCTGCAGATCTACTAGGGCTCCTCCACTATTTCCTGGATTTACCGCCGCATCCGTTTGAATAAATGATTCAATGGGTGCACGATCCTGCATGATATTGATGTTACGGGATGTGGCACTGACGATCCCCGCCGTGACCGTTGATGAAAGACTGAATGGATTTCCCACAGCCACTGCCCACTGGCCTACTTTTACATCATCGGAATTTGCAAACTCAATGATGGGTAAATCCTTTTCATCAATTTTAATCAATGCTACATCGGTTGAGGGATCCACGCCTATGACCTTTGCTGTATATGATCTCCGATCATTGAGCGTAACTACTACTTCATCGGCATTATCCACGACATGATTATTGGTTGCGATGTAACCATCGGAAGATATTATCACTCCCGAACCGGTACCTTGTCGCATCGGTGCTTGTCGTTCTCCGCGATCTTGCTGTTCCTCTTGATCAGGCATGCCGAAAAAATCCCGAAATGGATCTGGCAAGCCCCGCAGATCAAAAGGCTGCTGTTGTGCATAACTATCTCCTCCCATACGCATGGTTGATCTGATGTGCACTACAGCCGGTATTGTTTTTTCAGCCGCCACCGTAAAATCAACGGGTGCTGCGACTGTTGGATCCGCTTTAGCGTAATTGGTAAAATGAACGGGTGTATTTTCTGCACTGGTAACCACCTTTTGGTTAATTCCGAAACCAAAATATTTGATTCCTCCAAACATCATCAATCCACCCAGTGCTACTGCAAATGCAAATAACAAAATCTTTCTCATAGCTTTACTTTATGTTTTTAATTTCTCGGTTCTGTTAATTTTTGTTTGCCTACAGACAATAGTAATAAGTGCTAAAAAGACGGATTTGTTCGATAAAAGGTGTCTATGGCAAATCATTTAAATTAATTTTAACAAAGTTGCCCTTGCACTGACGAAAGGTCTAATTTATTCTTAAAATTACGCTGATCGACTAAGTGCCAACAAACTACTTCCAATCACTAAAATCAACAGACCAACAGTCCGGTGCAGACCATACCAAAGGAGATACGTATATTGTCCGTTCACCAACATGTGAGATTTAGTAGTCGACATGCAAACAAGCAAACAAGAACTCGATCAACAACTGACTGAAAAATTAAAGTCTGTCTTTGGATTCGATTCTTTCCGTGGCAACCAGCTAGAAATCATAAAACACACCTTGCATGGTCATGATGGGTTAGTGATCATGCCTACTGGTGGCGGTAAATCCATGTGCTATCAATTGCCGGCCTTGATGGGACAAGGGCTTACCATCGTTGTATCACCACTGATTGCACTGATGACTGATCAGGTCACGAATTTGCGCAGTTACAATATTGGAGCTAACTACATAAACAGCACGCTGTCAAATGCTCAAAAGCGGGAGGTTTTTCAAAGTATTGAAAATGGAAAAACAAAACTTCTATATATCTCTCCGGAAAAAGCGGTGATGCCTAGATTTATACAATACATCCAAACAAAACAAGTTGACCTGGTGGCAATCGATGAGGCTCATTGTGTATCGATTTGGGGTAATGATTTTCGACCGGTGTATACTCAACTTATCAGTCTATTGCAAGCCCTGCCAGCCATACCGGTAATGGCACTGACGGCTACTGCAGACCGGGCTACCCAAGTGGATATTTGTCAAAAATTAAAAATGAAGACCCCACGCATCTTCATTTCCTCTTTTGAACGTAAGAATATCCACATACTGGTAAGACCGGCCCAGGGGCGTCTGCAACAGGTATTGGCTTTTATCAAACAACACAGAGGTCAAGCCGGCATCATCTACTGTTTGAGCCGTAAAAGTACCGAAGAACTTGCACTTAAACTGCGAAACGCGGGGCTAAGAGCCGCCCATTATCATGCTGAACTGTCATCAAGCGAACGGGAAAAAATACAACATGCCTTCCAGCGAGATGAATTGCAAATCGTTTGTGCAACGATTGCCTTTGGTATGGGTATCGACAAATCCAACATTCGTTGGGTAATACATTATAACCTGCCAAAAAATATCGAAAGCTATTATCAGGAAATCGGTCGAGCAGGCAGAGACGGGTCACCTGCAGAAGCACTCCTTTTCTATAATTTTCATGATATCAGCATTTTCAGAAGATTTATAGACGAGAGTGAAGCCGATAGTGATTTTAAAAATGTGCAGCACCAAAAACTTGATCGCATATGGGAATTTACACAGGCTACAAATTGCCGTACGAACTTAATTCTAAATTATTTTGGTGAATACCGTGACAAACCATGTATGCACTGTGATATCTGTACTCATCCTCCCCAGGGATTTAACGGTAATACATTAACCCAAAAAGCATTAAAAACATGCATTGAAGCAGGACAAAATCTGACATTACCCATGTTGATCGATGTACTTCGTGCCAGTGGAAGGAAAGAAATATATAGCGAAAATCTCCACAAGCTAAGTAATTATGGAAGTGGCCGAGAACTGAGTCGTAATGACTGGATTCATTACCTGACCCAGATGATCAATCAGGGATTTATTATGATCGACTATACAAAACACTCCATATTAAAATGCACCACTTTATCTCAAGATGCATTGGATGGTAAATTAAATATCAAGCTCACCAAACCCATAGACCCTAAATTCATTATACGAGAAGTAAAACCTCCTGGTAAAAACGAAGAATTTAATAACAATCTTCTAAATGACCTGAAGAAATGGAGAAGAGAACAAGCAGCAGAAGAAAATGTCCCTGCCTATATCGTGCTTACCGACAGGGTACTAAAAGAAATAGCAACAAGGCGGCCGACTACCCTATTGGACCTGATCAATATCTCCGGAATAGGTGATCATAAACTAGAAAAATATGGTAAAGCAATCATCAAGAATATACAAGAATTTATTCAACATCAGGAAATCCTAAAAAACGTAAAAGGTCAAAGCTCCTTAGAAAGTTTTTATTTACTTAAGGAAGGGTACCACCCAAAAGATATTGCCCAAATCAAAGGAATTAAATTAGACCGTGTATTTGATCATTTGATTGACCTCTATAAAAAAGGTGAGGATATTGATCTGCAACAATTTATTTCAGAACCGATCATGCACGAAGTTGTGGAAGGTTGGCGATTTTCCGGAGGGTCTTTTGATCCAGCTGTAGTAGCTGAATTTATACAATCGCCAGTACCCATGCACCAAATTAAGATTGTACTATCTATAATTCGAAAGCAGAAATCCTTTTAACCGGGATTATTCATAAGGCTTTCTATTACGAGACTGAATAGCTTTAAATACGGGCACATCATCAATTTTTGATGCTCACCATGATGTTGACCATGTCTGTGCCCTCAAAAACCGACGGTGCACCCGTCTTTCTTGCTCTTCAGCCCCTCATCACAAAATCCTAATGAATATTCCCGGTTTAAGAAATAAAATGAATATCTTGATTACACGAATTTTTCGATCGAGGAATCATGAATAACAATGATGAATTTACAATATTGTCAATTATCCATTGGAGGTGATCCCGGGACAAAGGCGAATTTATTTTTGCCGGCTCCTTTAAAAATTAAATGCCTGCGCTCGCCCTTGATCCCTAAATGGAAATCCACCCGCACAAAGACAAAGGCGAATTAATTTTTTGCCGGCTTCTTCACAAATTAAATGCCTGCGCTCGCCCTTGATCTGAAGGGAAGTCCGCCTATACTTCTTCAAACGAAATCCGCGAAATCCTTTAATCGGGTTTATGCATTGGATTATCGCAATGAGAGTAAAAAAGCCAATAAAATCGGGTGCTCCACGGTGATTTTGCCTCGCAACCGTAGTCACCATTACGGTGAGAAGAAAAATCGCCGGACGTACCTGATTTTGCAGGCATTTTTACTCGTAATAGAAAATCTGAAGCATATTCCCGGTTTAATCATTTTGACTCCGGCAAACTCCATCTGGCATCAATAAGAACTGATAAAGAAGGATCTGGCAAATCACCGGTTGGATAATAGGAGCCTTTGACAACATCCACAACAAAAGCATCATTCACCACATCAGCAAGTTCGTACTCCTGATCAATGGTAACATCCACTAGATAACGACCGGCATTCAAGGGAAACCTATCAATAATGCAATCCAGGTATCCTGTACCATTAATGGGATCAGCCAGCGGAAAATTAAATTTGGAATGCAATGAAAACAAGATCACATCATCCAGTGACTTCCATTTAAGGACAAAATCTACATACGACAACCGTTCGTATTGACTTTGATAAAATAGTCGAAAAATATAACCGCTTCCGGAGACCAACACTTCAGATGGTTGGCGATTCTCGTCAAGAATAAGAAACTGCACCATTCGTACCGTGCCTGTTCCTCTTCTTTCCTCAGGCTTGTGCCAATTATTGTCAGCTGGTTCCTGAAATTCAGTTAGATATTTACCGATGGTTTCCACCGGTTTTCCAATATGTTTGATCCTGCCCTGGTGCAGTAGCATCACCCGATTGCAAAGCCTTCGCACCTGATCCATGTTGTGACTAACAAACAAAACAGTCCGGCCTTGTAATACCTCCTCTTCCATTTTTTGGATGCACTTTTTCTGAAATGCTGCATCCCCGACGGATAGCACCTCATCAACAATCAATATATCCGGATCGAGATTGGCGGCGACGGCAAATGCCAATCGTACAAACATGCCACTGGAATAATGCTTGACCGGTGTATCCAGAAAAGATTCAACTTCCGAAAAATCCACGATGGCATCAAATTTTGACTTGATCTCCTGACGGCTAAGTCCCAGAATCGACCCGTTTAGAAAAATATTCTCCCGGCCTGTCAACTCCGGATGAAATCCAGTGCCTACTTCAAGCAGGGTATTGATCTTACCGAATAATTCCACCCGGCCTCTGGTTGGTACCATAATCTTCGAAAGTATTTTCAGAAGTGTGCTTTTACCAGAACCGTTCATACCAATGATCCCGAATACCTCGCCTTCGGCTACTTCAAAATTGATGTCGGTCAATGCGGGGAAAAGAACATTTTTATGAAAAGCAAATTTAATGGCCCTTTGTAGATTTTGCCGCAAGGAGTCATTTCGGAAAGGAGTAATTTTGAAAATTTTGGAAACATCCCTAACGATAATTGCTTGACCCATTTTTCCTGATCTATATAATGTCTGCAATGTTTTTTTCCACCCGGGTAAAATACACCAATCCGGTCATTAACGAAATGATCAATACCAGTCCAAAAACGAGAAATTCTGCCTTAGGAAAGTGACCTCCAAAAAAGCACCAACGGAGACCCTCTAGCAAGCCGGTGAGTGGATTAAATAAGTATAACCAACGATATTGCTCATCAACTGCACTTACTGCATAGGCTACGGGACTGGCATATAAGCCAATGCGCAAAATAAATGGTACTACATGTAAAAAATCACGGTACCGTACACAGAGTCCGGCAATCCAGATACCAGTAGCAATTCCTCCTAACAAAATCGCCACAATAAATAATGGCAGAAAGATCAAATTGGAAGAAGGAGTGGATCCATCGACCGCAAAAAGTATAATAACCAGTACCGTTACTACAGCAAAATCAATCAATCCTATCACCGCTGTGCTTAACGGCAATAGCAGGCGGGGAAAATAGATCTTGGTGATCATTCCCTGAGCGTTGACAATGGAAGTGCCCGACCAGGTTGCAACGGTTGAGATATAGGTCCAGGCTGCCAGCCCCACCGAAGTAAAGAGAAAGGGATCAACTCCGTTGGTGTCCATTTTGGCAACTTTACCAAAGACAAATCCAAGAATAAGCAGACTAACCAGAGGATTTATCAAAACCCATAATACTCCTGCTAGGGTTTGCGCATACTTTGCGCGAAGATTACGATAACTAAATGCCCATAAGAGTTGCTTAAAACGTACAAGCTCTTTCAGATATGACCAAAGGGAAAGACCATCTGACGTTATCACTGTTCTTTCCTTCATAGTAAGAAACAGAATTGATGTAAATTAAAGCTTGACCACCCTGGTATATTTAGAGAAAGACGCTTATCCTCCCGTTTCCCTGCGGAGGTTATCCACCTGGTTTGACCATAATTTCTTTTGGTCATCCACTTCATCTTCGTCACAGAAATCAGTGATGCTAAGGATTGTTTCATTGGTCACCGGAGAAATATCCAATTTGAATTCTAGATATTCATTGCCTGGTGCCTCCTCCCATTGGAAACGAAGACGTTCTTCTTCTATGTCGTCGATGACCAACGCAACCTCTTCATAACCACTCCATTCAAAGACATATTCGTCTTCATTGACATCCACTCCATCACAAAACCACCGCACCAAACATGCCGGTGTAGTCAGAAATTTGTACAAAATGGTAGGTGAAGCCCGAAAAAGGAACTCCAACTGAAATGATACTCTCTTCATTATGACCTATCTAGAGAACTTATTATTTTACAACCATTACCTTGTACCTGGAAGGGATCAGGGTTGTGAATCCGCGCAATAAAGGACAAAATCTTGATTTATGCAAAATTTTCGATTTATTTTTAGCTATCGGAACTTATTGATATTTCAGAGGCTTTACAAAGGGTACTACCAACCTTGTCAGGGGCCGAACGACCCCAAATCATGTATAATTGCAACCCAACAAGCCAAAAAAATGTTGTACCTGTAGCAATATTGCGCTATTTTTGCGGTCGCTTTTCAGAAAGGTGGCAAATTTTTAGACTAACAAACATATAAATTCGGTCCATATGAGGCAGTTAAAGATCACTAAATCGATCACCAACAGGGAGAGTCAATCATTAGAAAAATACCTTCAGGAGATCGGGAAAGTAGATCTACTCACACCAGAGGAAGAGGTGGATTTAGCGAAGAAGATTAAGAGTGGAGATCAGGAAGCATTGGAACGGTTGACAAAAGCCAACTTGCGTTTTGTTGTTTCGGTAGCTAAACAATATCAAAATCAGGG
>JAGQWV010000665.1 GCA_020437045.1 Saprospiraceae bacterium
ATTTATCCCATCATATCTGGAATGATACTAGTGCCATCTATAGAAATAATGGGACTATTTATTGGCCGATTGAAATTGAAAAGGACCGGCGCTTTGAATATATCACCTTTGGCCTCATTGATTTGGGTGCACAGTTTTTAAGTTCTGATACAGCCCATTTGAAACTAGGAGTATTCTATGAGGAAAAGCACACCGAAAAAGCGCTAGAGATAAAATTGACTGGATTTGCCTCGGCAAGCGCCTATTTGTGGAGATGGCTCCATTTTCAGAAGATTCAAAATTAAAATAAATTTTTACGCTCACCTACGTCGTCGATTGTAAAGATCTGATGGTCCTGGACTAAAATTCCTCTTGTTTCTCCAGTATATTTTTGTTGACCATGCAGGACATCAATTTTTACCAACTTGCCATGATAGTCTGTGCATATATCTGGAACTACCGTATGTCCAATCACCATTTTCTCGACATCATAATACTGCAAAACAGATTCTAGTTGTTTTTGACTATCCATGGGTCTACCTTCGTGTTCCCTGGCTAAAGTCCTGTACCAAATAGGACCTTTTCTTCCCATCACCGTATTGATAAGTTCAGAATTTGAACTACCGAAATAAAAATCCTGATCAATATTTTTTCGAACAATTTTATTGATATCCTGCAATGATAATTTATAAGGTAGTAATTGATAGGAAAGGCCACCATGCACAAATAATAAATTGCCAATTTTAATGACCGTATTTTTCGATCGTAGCCATTTACCAATTTCTGAAACATTAGAGTGAAGAAATCGAAAAGCCTGATCTCCCTCCAACCGCTCTGTAACAGCACAGACATTTTTTTGGTAATCCGGATTAGCATAATCACGCCAACCCTGGATATTCATTATATCGTGATTACCTAAATTAATGTGCACTCTTCCTCCCTGATCTTCAGCTTGTGATTCAAGTTTATACATGAGCCAAAGAATTGCCATTGGATAGGGTCCACGATCGACCAGATCTCCATTAATTAAAAAATGACCCTCATTAAAAATCCAATTAAATTCTTGATCAACGATTTTATTGTGGATCATGAAACTTGCCAAGCCATTAAAATTTCCTTCGATATCGGAAATAGCCACTAATTTATCCGGCATCGTAAATTCTTCAGGTTCCGGTATGATTTGACTTTTGAGATGAATTTCAAATTGATCTTGATCTTTATTGGGCACATGAACGGTCCATGGTCGATTTCTATCCATGGGGAAGTCCTTTATTTCTCCCTGGTCTGTGATATACCGAATAGTATTGCCCAGGATATAGGGCCCGTCTCTCAATATGTTTGACGACATGCAGCAATTGTTTTCATTTAAACCGGATAATCCCGGATAATGCATTAGAAAATCTACTACGGGACCAGGTTAGTCTTTCGGCCCTGCCCGACGATTGAAGTCAGAACGGGCATTGCGAATTCCTAACGCATAATCCGGGTTCCACAGACAAATATTGCGAAAATTCCCTGAATGCTCGGTTGGTAGTCCATAAGGCGGTCTATTGTTCAGGTCGATTATCAACCAATAATCTGGCTTGGGAAGGATTTTTTTGATTTTGCTATATTGATGAATTATTATTTAGAATCATGAAGCGTATAATGGGAAGGTTTTGCATCCTGGGATTATTAGGTGTTGTTATGGTTGGATTTCAGTGCACTGTTGAGTCAAAGAAACCAAAGTCACCTAATGTATTATTTATACTGGCAGATGATCTGGGTTATCATGATCTGAGCTGTATGGGTAGTAAGTATTATGAGACTCCGAATATTGATCGCATTGCCAGAGAGGGGGTGATTTTTACAGAGGGTTATGCAGCATGTCAGGTTTGTAGTCCTTCCCGGGCGAGTATCATGTCAGGCAAATTTCCGGCTCGTCATGGTATAACCGATTGGATTGGTGCGGCAACAGGATCGGATTGGCGAAAGGCGGGTAGATCAAATAAATTGTTACCACCTGAGTATCAGCATAATCTGCCTAAGGAATACATTACTTTGCCGGAGGCTTTGAAGGAATCGGGGTATCAGACTTTTTTCGCTGGAAAATGGCATCTCGGCAGTGAAGGTTCCTGGCCTACTGATCATGGATTTGACATCAATAAAGGAGGCTGGGACGTTGGTAGCCCTCGTGGGGGCTATTTTTCACCTTGGGAGAATCCAAATTTACCAAACCAAAAAGATGGTGAAAATCTGTCAATGAGATTGGCAAAGGAGACTTCTGATTTTATTCGAAATAATGGGAATAAACCCTTTTTTGCTTTTCTCTCCTTTTATGCAGTGCATGGACCGATTCAAACGACCAAAGCTAAATGGGCCAAGTATCGGGATAAGGCCGAAGCAATGGGTATCGCGGAAAGCGGATTTAAAATGGGTCATTTTTTACCAATACGTCAGGTGCAAGATAATCCTATTTATGCCGGCTTGGTAGAGACGATGGACGATGCTGTGGGGTTGGTGCTCCAGGCACTGGATGAAATGGGGCTTGATGAAAATACGATTGTTATTTTTACTTCAGACAATGGCGGTGTAAGTGCCGGTGACGCTTTTGCGACGGCAAATTTACCTCTACGGGGAGGTAAAGGCTACCAATTTGAAGGAGGCATTCGTGAGCCATATTTTGTAAAAGTACCCTGGTTGAATATCGCTGGTAAAACGATAGATGTACCTGTATCCGGGACCGATTTCTATCCCACGATCCTGGATTTACTCGGTTTGCCTTTAAAACCAGAGGAGCATTCCGATGGTGTCAGCCTGGTACCGTTGCTCCGCGGTCAAAAGGGCGATTTACGTCAGTTTATCTGGCACTATCCGCATTATGGAAATCAAGGTGGAGAACCATCATCCATTATTCGGGAAGGTCCCTGGAAACTAATTCATTATTACGAAGATGGCCATGAAGAGCTCTATAATCTCGAGCAAGATTTAGAAGAGTTGGATGATGTCATCGCCGATCATTCAGAAATTGCTAAAGATCTAAGTAAGAAACTTTTTAAATATCTGGAGCAGGTGGGTGCCCGTTTTCCCGTGGAAGATCCGGAATATGATCCTGCCGCCGAAAAAGAGTACCTGAATCAAGTTGTTGGAAAGCGCTGGCCTCAACTGGAGGAGCAACGACTACTTTTTCTTTCAAAGGATTTTGATCCGGGAAACCAGTGGTGGGGTAGCGGGGTTGTGGATTGATGTCTGAAGCCGGGAGTCTGAAGTTTGATGGAGCTAGCTATGGCTGGCAGTTGAATGTCCGATGCCGGGCTTCGCGTTTCACTTAAGACAAGGGGCAGCTGGCTACAGCTCCTTCTACTTCCTGACCTTCCAGATAACAGCTCAGGTTGAAACTGAAGTTTGGGAATCAAAAAAGGAGAATGAATTTTAAATTTGGAAATCTGTCAATAGATGGTCAACATCTGCACATCTCAATTCGTTAGAAAGTAGGACATTAAATCAATTATCGGTGCCGCCTTTTTGGTATGTTTTATTTAGTTTCGCTGCTGCCATTGGAATATTCCTGGGAATCATATCCTTTATTTTTAGTTTTAAGAGAAGAGCCAATATCTATTTGTCACTGCTGGTTTTTTCCTGGTCGGCGATTATTATTCAAAGTATTTTATTTTGGACAGGGCAGCTTTATATTTATCCTCATTTTACCCGACTTTATCTCTATTTGCAGTTTTTGATTGCACCGATCCCATTTCTTTATTTGAGGTCGTTAGAGCCGACGGAAGAAGCAGGTGGTTCTGATTTCAAGCATTTTATTCCCTTTTTAATTGTGGCATTTAATTTTTTACCATATTATC
>JAGQWV010000666.1 GCA_020437045.1 Saprospiraceae bacterium
GGGAGAAGGTACCGGTTTAGGGTTAAGTCTAAGCTACGATATCATTAAATCACACGGTGGAACGATTGAAGTGAAAAGCACCCCGGGAGCAGGTACTGAATTTATTATTCAGTTGCCAATAGCCCCCAACAGATAACATTAGACCATTGAGATTAGAGATTCAGCAGCAGCATCCCTGGTAGAAAAACATCCATGGACTTTGCCAGGTGAATAGCTGTATCATACGAGCCAATCGAAATCATATAATTATAAAAGACAAAATTTGTGTCTTAACTTAAAGGCAAAGATTACCGATTTTAAAACGATCTACTAAATAGCTACTCATATTGCCAATTATTTTCAATAAACATGGATACTTAAAAACCATCAGAATCTGGATCTTGCGAGCAATAGCCCTGGGGATTCTGGCAACAACCTTTTGCACCCGTATCAGCGCCAGTCAGGGCAGGACAAATGACTCCCTTGAGATCTGGATCAAGCACTTACGCCAGGCTCCTGACCAAAGTATCGCAAATGCTGCCGACTCTATAGCAAATCTTGATTTTACAAAGAACGGAAAGGTGAGTAGTGCAGTGGCTGAGGCTTTGAGAAGGCTATCCGAATGGTATAAAAATCGGGGACAAGCTGATTCTGCCATTTATGTGCTTAACGGAGCATTGAGCTTATACCTAGAAAGTAGTATGAGAACAGAATTGGCAGAAACGTACCTGGAACTTAAGCAAATATACGCTAGTAAAGCGGAATACCTGGCGGCGCAAAAGATGGTATTTGCTGCCTTAGATATATATGAAGAACTGCATAATGAGAAAGGCATCGCTATCTGCTATACCCACCTGTGTGATTTGCTCTACTATGAGGATCGATACGAATCCAGTATAGACTACTGCAATCAAGCTATCGAACTCCAACAAAAAGCTCACCTCGATGAAGATCTTGCACTTTCCTATCGGAATAAAGCATCCAGTCAACTTTTTTCGGATGGCCCCCTGACAGATGCTTTGGAAACCATAAACAAATCGATTGACTTGTACAAAAAACTGGAAGAAAAGGGTATCCCCCTTTTGGCCAGCATCAATGGTCGGGGAAATATTCTGAAGTATATGGAACGATATGACGATGCCTTGTCCGATTATCAGGAAGTATATAGACAGGCAGAAGCAATGGGGTTAGAGCGATATACGATCCCTGCTCTCGGCAATATCGGGCACACTTATATCCTACAGAAACGATATGATCTGGCTCTGCCATTTCATATGCAAGCTATCGCTTTAATGAAAAAAAGTGGACTCACAGGAAATTTGTGGGAAAACTATATGCATGTATCGGACATTTACGAATCTACCGGAAAATACCAGGAAGCCCTCCAATATCACAAGCTCTTTGTCGATGAATACGAAAAGTACCTTTACAGTATTATAGACAGGTTGGAAAATGAAAAACAAGTGAAGTATGAGACCCAGAAGAAAGATGAAATAATTAATGCCCAGGAACTGAGAATCGCCTATCAAAAGAAACTGGGGATACTATATGGAATCTTTGCCTTATTACTTGTTTCGTCATTGGTGGGCATGTATTTAAGCAGAAAAAAGATCAGGAAAAAACAACTGGAAATAGAAAAGTCCGAACGGGAATTAAAAACATCTCTTCTTAATTTAAGAAATACTCAACACCAACTCATCCAAGCTGAAAAAATGGCTTCGCTGGGTGAATTGACGGCTGGCATTGCCCATGAAATCCAAAATCCGCTCAATTTCGTGAATAATTTTTCGGAGATAAATAAAGAACTTTTGGAGGAGCTGCAACAGGAGATAGATTTGGGCAATGTGGAAGAGATTAAAATCATTTCCAAGGATCTGATCGCCAATGAAGAGAAAATAACTTATCATGGCAAACGGGCAGGTGGAATTGTGAAGAGTATGCTGGAGCATAGTCGAAATGATACCGGTAAGAGAGAACAAGTCGACCTAAATCAGTTGATTGATGAATATGTACGGCTTGCCTATCACGGTCTGCGAGCGAAAGACAAATCTTTTAATGCAGAATTTAAAACTGAATTTGAAGGCAACACCCTTGTCGCAAATGTCAATCCTCAGGACTTTGGCAGGGTATTACTTAATCTGATCGGAAATGCATTTTACGCCGTAAATCAAAAATCAAAATCCGCTGATGACTACCAACCAGAAGTCATTATCAGAAGTCGAAGAAAGAAAGATCAAATTGAGATTGAGGTTATTGACAACGGTCCAGGCATCTCCGAAGAAATAAAAGACAAGATTTTTCAGCCATTCTATTCTACCAAACCAACCGGAGAAGGAACCGGACTGGGATTGAGTCTTAGTTACGATATTATCAAGGCATATGGTGGCAATATTGAGCTCACAAGCAAAGAAGGAAAGGGATCTGATTTTATTATCACCTTACCTTCTACATGAAGGATGATAGAAGTTGTCTCTATTTTAATCTAAAATATCTTTTTGCGATCTCATTCGTTGCAAAAACTCGCTGTAGCTACGGCTACATCTGCGTTTTGCGCCTCGGAC
>JAGQWV010000667.1 GCA_020437045.1 Saprospiraceae bacterium
TTTTTGCGATCTCCTTCGTTGCAAAAACTCGCTGTAGCTACGGCTACATCTGCGTTTTGCGCCTCGGACCTCATCAAAAATCTTATTAAAATTATTCAACATAACCCATGCGAACATCTAGTTACATCCCACTGTTTTGATTTCTAAAAGACCCGGAGTTGTGAGATTAAAAATCGGATCTATGTCAACATTTGGTGCATCCAAAACCACATTCCCATTATTTGAAATCTCCACTTGGCCCATCAAAGTGATGGAAGTACCAGCCGGGTAGGAGCCATCCAAGGGACTATAGCGCGCATCCAGGACCGGATTTTCCGGACAGTCGCCTTCCGGGTTTTCGTATGCTCCCATATCTACGACGCTGTCTACGATCCGGGCATTACCATCCAAATCCAAAGTATCATTGACGGAGAGACTCGCATTGTCCCCGGCATTGATAGCGGGAGAGTAGGGAAGCAAGTGCAGATTACCGGATAAAGCCTCCGCAAAAAGTGGATTTACATCAAGATTACCGCCCCCATCTGTTCCATAAGACGACACCCAGGAATTACTACCGCCGGATCCTTTAATAATAGAATGATCGATCTTTGGATTGGCATCATGCTCATTGTAGATTTCCATCGAATTGCCATAGAGGATACTATTCGTAATATGGGGTGCACAACTCCCCACAAAGGCACTATTATGTATGGATGAACCCATATTTTTAGTAAAAGAACAACTAATAATAAGCGGAGAACTGGTCCCCTCGTCATAGCCAAAATTACTGATGACCCCCCCAGTCCCAGTTGAATTGTTGAAAAACAGTGAATTTAGGATAGAGGGGGAGCTTTCTCCACTGGTAGAACCAAAATTAAATATGGCGCTTCCATCATCTGAGCTGTTATGACTAAATATGCAACTTATGACAAAGGGGGAGCTTTCGCCAAGAAAACCATCGTTGTATATAGCCCCACCATAATAGGTCGCAGAATTTTGATAAAATGATGAATTGAGGATGGTAGGAGAGCTTATCCCACCAATACTGAAATTCCCGGCATTATTTGCTATCGCACCACCATAATACGCAGAATTATCATTGAAGCTGGAATTGGTGATCCGGGGGGAGCTTTCGCCACTGTCGGCACCATCATTATAGATTGCACCACCCAAAGATAAGGCGTTATTGGCGTTAAATGTGCAGTTTACTATTGAAGGATTACAGACCTTTTCGTATCTACCATCCAGATAAGCTCCACCACCATAACTATGAACAAGGGATCCATTTGCGTTTCCCAATACGATTCGTAACCCATCTAGCAGGAACGTAGAATCTATAACTCCTGCGGATGAGGTACCATCAATAAATAAAACATGGTAAGCATTTTGCCCACTTGAGGTACCATCCAGGTCCAGATCACCGCTGAGAATTGTAGGATTCAGGGTCCAGTCGCGACCCCCCAGTTCTGTTTCGGTTCCACGGAAGCCTCCATAAATCTGCAAGTTTTTATTGAAGTAAAATGTGCGCTCTTTGCCATTGACTTCGAAACTACCATTTTCATTGGCATCAAAATCTCGCGATGGATAGTAGGTGCCTTTTGCCACCCAGATCGGAGGATAGTTAGTCCCTTCAGGGCATTCACAGGCCAAATCAATGGCCCATTGCAGATCCGCAAAGGCACTATCCCAGTTCAGTCCTGTCTGCGTTTCCATGGTATTTGACCCATCTACATAAATGGGTTTCTGCGTTTGTGGACATTTAAAATATTCAAAGGCACCGATATCTACACTACCTAAGAGTATGCGACGCACCCCAGCCAAATCGGTAATAACATCCGCAGGAATACTATCAGTTATACCGGCATTGATACCAGGAGAGCCCGTCATTAGACGCAGATCATGATTTGCTGAGTCCACAAATTCGGGATAAGTATCCAGGTTATTGCCGCCATCGATCGTACCTGATGGAAGACCGACATTACCATCAATACTGCCATCGTCAAAAATGCAATTGATCAGGGTGGGTGTCCCTCCGTTGTTAAAGATTTCGTCGGCATTTTTCCAGAAAATGGAATTGACAATAGAAGGTGTGCTCGTACCACCTTCAAGCTCATTATTATAGACCGCACCACCTTCAGTAGCAGAGTTACTCATAAATGAGCAATTTAGGACGACAGGAGAACTTTCCCCCGCTCTGCCATGATTATAGATCACTCCACCAGCAGTAGTACTATAATTATCCGTAAAAAGGCAATTAACCAAGATAGGTGAGCTGTAACCCTCAAAAGCATTATTGTAGATAGCCCCACCTTCATTTGCCGAATTATTCATAAAACTGCAATTATGAATGGAAGGAGAACATTTTAAGCTAAACGAACCTACATTATTGATCGCACCTCCATTAGTGGCAGCTGAATTATTTATAAAAGAACAATTGCGAAGAGAATAGAAATTCTCGCCCTGTGAGCCTTCAGCGTAGATGGCTCCCCCTTCAAAGGTGGCAGAATTATTACTAAAAGTGGTATTACTAATGATGGGGGTGAATTCGGTAGATGCCGTAGAATGGTTATGCACAGCACCTCCGTATTTAGCGGAATTATTGCTAAATCTGCAATTGTTAACTATGACAGAGAATGATTCCGCAAAACTTCCATCGAGCCTGGCACCTCCACCGGTAGCATTGTCGGAAGAACCATTGGCGTTGCCCATAATCACCTGGAATCCATCCATTTTACAGGTCGTATCCATAATATTTTCTGTGCCGTCAAAATAGAGTACATGAAAGGCATTGAAATCGTCCAGAACATCATTCAGATCCAGATCTCCACTAAGTACCGTGGGATTCTGGTTCCAATCTCGATCCTGGAGATTTACCTCATCTCCGGCAAAACCACCGTAAAGTTTGAGGTTCTTGTCTATGTAAAAGGTCCTCTCTCTCTCGTCGAGGCTGTTATTATTGTCAGCATCAAATGCTCGCGATGGATAATAAGTACCCTTGGCCACCCAGATCGATGGATGACTTAGTCCATCGGTACATTGACAGGCTAAATCAATGGCCCATTGCAAACTGGTAAAAGCACTGTCCCAAGTGAGGCCTGTCAAAACACTGCTGATAGTAGCACTATCTACATACACAGGACTCCCCGATTGCGGACATCGAAAATATTCATTTGCCCCGATATCTACTGTCCCGAAGATAACACGGGATGCTCCGGACAGATCCATCTGAACATCCGGTGGCAAGCTATCATTAACTCCCGCATTGATGGCTGGCGAAAAGGTTGATAGACGAAGGTCATAATTTGCAGAGTCTGCAAAATCCGGATATGTATCCAAATTATTGCCACCGTCGATCGCCCCTACAGGAAGGATGGTTGTTGCATCAGTCATTCCATCATCATAGATACAGTGAGTAATAACAGGTGAGGCCCCACCCAGGTTAGCCATTCCATTATCATTGTCCCAAATGATAGAATTCGTAAACCGTGGTGCACAGGTTCCTCCGGCACCACTATTCAAGATTGCACCACCATTGGCTGCCTTGTTATTATAAAAGGTGACATTGACTACCCGGGGCATGCATATTCCATTGACTCCGCTATTACTTAGTGCACCTCCGGCAGTCTGCGCAAGATTTTTATAAAAGATGCTATTCACGATTTCAGCGGAGCTTTGACCATTGATTGCATTACAGTAAATCCCGCCACCTCGACCGGCACAGACATTGGTATAAATCTGGCAGTCGATGATACGGGGCGAACAATTACCGGCATCCATACCATTCAGGTAAATGCCAGCGCCATTTGTATTTTCACCACTACCATTAGCTACGCCACCGGTAATTTGGAAACCTCTGAGGATACATGATCCATCGATATCTCCGTTGATTTTTCCATCAAAATAGAGCACATGGTAAGCATTGTTGGTCACCATGGTATCCAGGTTGAAGTTTCCGTCAAGGATGGTAGGATTCGATTGCCAGTCTCTTTCATCCAGACTATTTTCAACCCCGGAAAAACCACCGTACATCGCTATGTTTTTGGATATGTAAATGGTCTTTTCCCTGGGTGTCAAGCTACCACTCCCATCCGAATCGAAAATCTTCGTGGGATAATACATGCCCGCTGCTACCCAGATTTGATCGCCTGTCCCGGCCGAATCAATGGCTTCCTGCACTTCACCAGTGGCATTAACCCAGGAAGTACCATCAGCAGTTCCGGCACCTCCTTCGATAACATACCAGGTATTCTGGGTATGGGTGATATCAGGTGATAACCAAAAAAATAAAAACGTACAGGTATGAAAAAACAAAGACGGAGTGATTGATTTCATAAGAATTGATCTTTGCTGCTGAAATTACTGGGTAATACCTGTGAGAGCAATCACATGTTTATGTGAGACGGTCAATATCTTGGATTAATTACTCTGGTAAGATTTATACCAAAGCATTAAGAGAAAAAAAATCCGAGGAAACTCTTTCAGAGAGGGCTTTAGGGAAGTTAGCGTCAGGCTGACTAAAGATGTACATAATTCCTTTTCCAATTATTTTCAGAATCATAGCAGAATCATCTTAGACCATCCATGCAGCAAGCAGACCCAATATGATCAGGATAGAAAAACCAGCAATAACATAATGCCGTATACCGGTGGCACCAAGTACTATGGCATAGACCATTTTCAATAAATTATTACTGGTAATCGCATTGATTATAGCCACGCTCAATACCCCATCAGAAACTGAATACTTACTTTGGAGAATATTAATGATAAAAGGATCTATATCAGTTACTCCAACCAGGTATGACAAAATCTTGATTCCCTGAGCACCAAATTGGCGTGTTACATAATGAGTAAGAATGGCAAAGAAAACAAACAAAACCCCAAATATCAATGCAGTCTTTAATTCCAGCGGATTACCTAAATCATTTGTTGCTTCTTGTTCACTAACAGTCACCTCTATCTTCCTCTTCCTTCCCAGATATAATAGATATGTGGAAATCAGGATAGAGGTTAAGAACAGTGCAAGGAAAACAGGTGCAATCTTGGCCGCAATAAATCGATTAAAAATAATTGCAAAGACAAAAATCCTTAGAAACATCATGGCTGTGGCTAAAATAATCGATGCAGCCACCTGATGGTCTTCATTTAACTCTTTACTTTTTTTGGCGAGAATAAACGTGGTGGCCGTACTACTGTACAATCCTCCGAGAATTCCGGTAAGGACAATACCCGATTTGGGGAAAACAAATTTCTTTAACAAGTAGCTGAGATAAGAAATAGCAGAAACCGCTACAATAGCCAACCAAAATTTATAAGGTGAAAAATCAATAATTGTTGATATCGACTGATTTGGTAATATCGGCAGAATCACACCAGCCATGATCAGAAACTTGGCCAGGGTAATAAATTCATCATTATCTATCTTTTTCGATAATTCAAATAGAGAATCCTTAATCTCCACCAAAATAAGAACGGTTACGATGAGTAAAATCACTAGCCAAGGTGGTTGGGTATAAATGAAAGGAGCCAGACAATAAGTAATCAACGCCACTATAATCGTGGTCATTCCTCTTTTCCGTGATGACTCAACTTTATTCTTATAATAGAGGGCTAAGAGAATCCCCAGGAGAGCAAACCCCAGGAGAAATGGAAAAAGCGATACCGGGTCTAATTTATATAAGACAAAGCCAATTATACCGATCAATGTAAAAGTACGATCTGAGCCAAAAGCATTCTCTTTCGATTCAATGCGGTTTTTACTTCTTTGCTCAAGACCGATTAAAAAAGAAAATAATATCGTAATTAAAAACTTGAAGAAGTCATCTGGCAGAAGGTCAGAGATGTCAGAAAACAAATTCATTTTAAATCATCATTTTTTTAGCTTGTTTTATAAATCGAAAGAAACATCAGGATAAGGTGGTCACTAATTCTACCCATAATTTTATAATTGTACTATAGAATTACGACGCCTGCTTCCAATGCATCAGCTCTCCCGACCTACCGGGATCAAATTAACCAAATTCTTGCAATGCCTACGGATAAATTTCCGCATAAGGTAAGCCGCTGCGCAGAAAAGGATACAGGTAAAAATAAAATTTACAGAAGTTCAAACTTCCTGATGATTTACCTGCAGCTGATATTCTTTAGGGGAAAGTTGTTCACTACGTTTAAACA
>JAGQWV010000668.1 GCA_020437045.1 Saprospiraceae bacterium
ATTTCCACAGTAACTGATATTAGTGTCGGCTTCTTTTTCACTATGACTGCGTTCCAGAGCCTCGACAGAACACTATGCATGCGTTCTGTGCCTTGTCCTAGTGAAAAATTACGGCGCTACCCGGCACATTTATTATACGACGAAACACTGGTGGTGAAAATGGACCTATTTTATTGAGAAGAGATCTGCTTCTGCTGCGATATAGCCAAATGAAGCCCAATTATTACGGGACAAAATATCATAAAGCAGTTCTTTTCCAGCTACCTCATTACCCTGGCAAGCATACCAGCGAGCAATACCGTAATCAAGAGCATCCAGAGATGGACCGGGAAGAATGCCTTCCCTGGCCTGATCGACAGTCATCTCACCTTTATACAACCGGCATAATCTAAAGTAGCTTTCATTTTCGATTACCTGCATATGGTCTGTAATTCTATTGAGTACTCGATTTAAATCATTTCCTCTATTTACCCGGCAAATAATCGTATAAAGCCAATGGGTAGCAGACACAAGATTGTCATCATTGCTACTGGTTCGTAAACAATTAATATAAGAGGTCATAGCCCTGGTAAAATCCTGATTTAGATAATAAGCTAAACCCAGATGATACCAAATATTACCTTGCAGTGTGCTTATGGGTATATTTTGGGCATTAGGAAGTCCATCCGGTTCAATTTCATCCGGTTTTCCATTGATTAGTTGGGCTGCCTTTTCCAAATCAGCAATCGCCAAATCAAATTTTCGAATGGTAATGTAGCGGTGACCCCGATGCCTCAAAAATCTTGGATCATCCGGATATAATGTTTGTCCCCGGGTAAAAACATCAATGGCGTCATCATATCGACCGGCATACGCCAGGAACCTTCCATACCAAATAATGTTTTCCGCGCTATCCGGCGCAGCCAAATAACGGTGTTCTTTTTCGATCAGTTGATCGGCTATTTTTTCCGAAGGTGGATCTGCATAAAGAGGCTCTCCATTTAAAGAGTAGGCAGCCGGTTTATGATAATCGGCCTGCTTGGTTTTCTGCTTGCATGAAATACAAAGGAGACAAATCAATAAAATCGAAATCGAAAAAGAACCTAATATCTTATCCATTTACCTTTGTAGTCATTCATAAAATATTAAATTCCTTTTCGAACAATTCATAAAATACAAGAATTATTTATTTCTATCGCTGCACAACGAGGGTACTCATCATGCTCCCACTGGCCGTATTAATTCGATAAAAATAATTACCTGGGGCCAGATCATTGGTCAATAATTCCTCCTGATGCCGTCCGGCATTCTTCAACCCGGAATCAATGGTCCTGACCCGACGGCCTGCCAAATCAAAGATTGTAATTTGCACCGTCTCTTCCTGGTCTAATTCATAGTGGAGTACCGTATAATCTTTAGCAGGATTCGGTGTGGGTGGATAAAGCTTTAATCCATCATGCTTGATAAAATCATCAGCGGAAGTCGTCACGCTATCTCCAAATTCTACCACGGCCTCGATAAGTAGATCAGCGTTAAGGATCCAAACAGTATCAATGGATCCCCAATTGGTATCAACAAACCTTTGATATGTATTACTTCCATCACCGCATCCATCTTCTGTGGTAAACAACCCCAGAGTATCCAATGATGTATAAAGTGCAGAAAAATCAATCGCTACAAAGAAGTTGGAATCCGTTAAAAATGGAGCATCAGGAAAGCCAAATAGCGTGAATTCTACCGATGTATCGCTAGGTGGAGTCACGGCCGATACATTTACTGGTGCACTGGTCCCTAACAATGCATCCGGGGCACCGTTATCCTTCATGGAATAGACTTTGGCTGTAATGGTACTGTCTCCCACTATTCCCGGAGTATTAAAATAAGCCGCTGCTCCAATAACTAAAAATTGAGTACTACCCGTAAAGGTCAGCAGTTGCGCCTGCTCCTGGTCCTCGTAAAAATTAGTGCCGGAAACATATCCCCAGGCATTAGAGGGAGAATAGAGGGTCACCGTTCTGCTACAATCGTCATTGATAGAAGGATAAGAAACGATGGCGTTGTCGCGTGCATTTCTTTTTTTGTTTAGATACACAGTTTCAGATGGCTCTATCGCCCGGTTCTGAGCAAAGGGCACCGCACTGAAACCAAAGGCGATTAAAAAAACAAGGAGAGGTCGGAATTGCATTGTTTGAATTTTTATAGTGTTTCAAAATTTAATTGATCAGGGTTTAGTGATTTGGAGTTTCATCAATGATAAGGAAAAAGAACCAATTAACCTTTAAGTAACAGGGATACAACTTAAAATGCTGCCCGGTTCCTGTTTATATTTATCCGGTCGAAAATTACTACGAAATCTTAAAATTATCGTCGCTACTGCATATCAAGTGTTACATATTTTTTTCCAAAAAAGGCAGCTTATCATAACGGCAAATAGGTGCTTTAGATAAATTCACGACTTATTTTCCCGTTTCATATATACATAAATGGGGATACCCAACAGCAACATAATAAATCCCCAGTAGACCGGTTCGTATCCCGATCCGGATACCATCCATACGGAATATGCAAAACCCAGCATTGGTAAAATCAATTGCATTCTCACATTTCCTTCGTTCCCAAAGCGCCGCTGCAATACAAATACTCCATAGGCTGCCGCGGCAAAAATATAAGGTATGAGTACGGTGGTCGTCGTCACTAGAATTAAAAATTCAAAGGCCTTTACCATGCCCTTAGAAAAGTTCATCAGCATGAGGGTGGAGACGATGATACTTCCAATTACCAGACTTACAGAAGGACTGCCGTTTTTGTTCTTACGGGCAAAAATTTTCGGGAATAAATGTTGCCGCGCCGGTGCCATGGGTACCTGTCCTTGCAATATGGTCCAACCATTTAAAGCTCCGAAGGTCGATATAACCACCCCTCCTGCCACCAGATAACGACCGGCATTACCCCAGATCACCTGGGCAGCTTCGGCAAAAGGAGCATTGCTAGATTGTAGATTGGCCGGACTAATTAATCCCATGACAGCAATAGTCCCCAGGATATAAACGACAATGGTAATCAATGTCCCCCAGACGGTCGCGGTCGGAATCGTCTTCTCCGGATTTTCCACATCTTCAGCAGGTACCGTGGCCGACTCAAAACCCAGAAAGGCGAATAGGGTCATGGCTGCCGTAGCTGAAATTGCCTGAAAATTACTACTGGTACTAATATTCATTGGACTGAAATGTTCCGGATTGAGATAGAAAACACCTACCACCGATATAAGAATCAACGGAACCAGTTTTAATATCGTTGTGACTAATTGCAATGAACCTGCTGTCCGAATGGTTTGGGAATTTAACCACGTTAAGAACCAGATAGCCATGAGGCCAGTCGCAGCTGCCAGAATATTATTTGTTGCCAACACCGGTAAAAAAACACTCAAATAACTGACGAATGCCACCGTAATGGCGGCATTGGATGCCCAAATGGAGAGAATATAACCCCAGGCTACCAGGAACCCGGGAAAGTCTCCAAATCCTTCCTGGGAGTAGACGAATGGTCCCCCACTGATGTTGGGGAGCAATCTACTTAACCGACTGAAAATTAAGGCCAGAATCAAGGCTCCGGTAGAAGTGAATAACCAACCAAAAATGCTGATGCCTCCGTAGGCCCCCAGGGATGAAGGAAGAAAAAATATCCCGGATCCGATCATATTACCGATGACCAGTGCGATAGCCATTGAAAGCGTAAGTTTTCCTTTGTTTTGCTTAAGCATAGTTGACGATACCTAGTTATTTCATGGACAAACCAAGATCCGGTCATCCAATTCAGATAATAAAAGTTTTTCAATCTCACCGGTTAAACTAATCATATTCCTGCTTAAGTGGGACTTTCTCCGCAAGAAAAGTTTACGTGCAAACTTGATGGAATACTAATTTAAGATCTTCAAGACTATTCTCAAGAAACGTTAAATAGTTGCATATACAACTATCTCGATTATCTTTGCGGCAAAATTTGAGACTTGGATCACACATTTGACCACAATTCTTTGGTCCCGTGGATCGGGAAAACAGGAAAGATGCTTTCAATTTTTCTCAATCACAGACTTCAGGAGAAAGGCTTACCACTCACTACCAAGCAATGGATCCTGTTGCGTATTTTACACGAACGGGATGGATTGCCGCAAAATGAATTGGCCTTCAGAACGGAACGAGATAAAGCATCTGTAGTCCGGCTCATTAATAACATGGAAAAAAACCAGCTTGTTTTCCGGAAGCAGGATGCCGACGACAAACGAATAAATCGTATCTATTTAAGTGATCAGGGTAAAGTTTTATTTCAAAAAGCCCTGCCCGTAGTTAAGAAATCATTTTCAGATGTGCAGCAAGGTCTAAATCCGGATGAAGTAGCCGGTTTAATAACTGTGCTGCAAAAGATCCTAAATAATATCTGCCCTAAATTGCTCTGTACAGAATAAATCCCAATTATTCCATTGTATTGCATTAACAAGTTGCAAATTCAATAGACAATATGCGAAAGACTATTCTTTTCATTCTTGGTTTGATAATTATCGGAGGTGCTGTTTTCATCTCAAAAAAAATTATCGAAAACAAACAAATACCAGCACCGCGTGAAAAAAAGATCATAACCTCGGTTTTCACGCAACCGGTAACGAACGCCAGCATACCTGTAACCGTATCTACCAATGGTCTGCTTACCGCAAAATACAGGTTAGAGTTATACAGCGAAGTACAAGGTGTATTTAATGAGAGCGCTACTGATTTTAAACCTGGTGCTTATTATTCAGAAAACAGCATTCTCCTGAAAATAAACAGTGATGAACATCAGGCAACGCTGCGGGCGCAAAAAAGCAGTCTTTTCAATCAGATTGTTTTATTACTCCCTGATTTACGACTAGATTATCCTGATGCTTTTCCGGCATGGGAGGCCTATGTCAATGATTTTAATGTGGAAAAACCCATCAAAGCGCTGCCGGAGCCCAAATCGGATCGGGAAAAACTATTTATCACCGGTCGAAATATTTATACGCCCTATTACTCCGTAAAAAACCTGGAAGAAAGAATGTCTAAATATACTATTCGAGCTCCATTTGGTGGCGTTTTGACCCAGGCTCTGGTGACCAAGGGTACGCTAATTCGTTCCGGTCAAAAGCTCGGAGAATTCATCAATCCTAATGTTTATGAATTGCAGGTACCGGTTAATACGGCTTACAGTGATTTAGTCAAAGTCGGCCAACAAGTAGACCTGCATAATATTGAAAAAACAAAAACCTGGCAGGGAAAAATAATACGAATAAATAGTATAGTCGATCAAGCGACCCAAAGCATTCAAGTTTACATTTTGGTAAGTGGTAAAGACCTGAAGGAAGGCATGTATCTGGAAGCAGACCTGCAAGCTCGTGAAGTTGAAGATGCCTTTGAAGTGGACCGTAAGCTGCTGGTCGAAGAGAATCAACTCTTTTATGTAATTGATACTACGCTTCTGCTCACTACCATCGAACCAATATATTTTAAAGATCGCTCTGTGGTCGTTAAGGGATTGGAAGATGGAATGCGAATTCTGGCCAGGCCGGTACCTGGTGCCACTGCCGGAATGACAGTTCAGGTTCTTGAAGATATCGCCGAAACCAATT
>JAGQWV010000669.1 GCA_020437045.1 Saprospiraceae bacterium
CTATTCGTTTACAATCAGTTAAGTGATGATGCATGCGGGGCCATTCGCATGCCTGACGCGCTGAGATACATGCAAGCCAGAGGCAATTGCCTGGCTCGTGATTTTGACTTTGATGTCAATACCTGCCATAAAAGAGCGAATGAAAACCTTATCCGGAAAGCTTCCGAATATAAAATCGACGAATTTATCCGATTGTTTGATCCAAATGCACCTCTCAGCGAAAAGGTGAGGAGTACCAAACTGGTCCTGGCACAGGAAAAGCCGGTGGTAATCGGTATGAAAGTTTTAAATAACTTTTATGCCATTAAATATGGTGAGGAGAGTTGGTTTCCGACCGTGGGTGATCAGACCTATGCGGGTGGCCATGCCATGGTGGTAGTAGGATATGATGATTTGAAATTTAATTCGGATCGAGATGATGTACCTGCGGATATGAAAGGGGCATTCCTGATTATGAATAGTTGGGGTAAGGGCTGGGGGCTGGATGGCTTTATCTGGGTACGGTACGCCCATTTTGGGGAGTTCTGCCGACATGCATACGCTCTTATGCTGGATGGAGGTGCTCCTATAGATTTCAATCTGGATACAGCTCCCGACCATGCAGAAAGCGAGCCGGAAATGGTGCTGGCTAATGACGATTCCGGTCGCGACCTTCGAACAGTCTCCGGCTCATTTGGGTTCAGACTTTATACCGGAGAGTGGTTTAACAACAAACCACTTTTTCGGGAGCAAAATGTCAAATTGAATCAGCACACCTATGAACTGTCAAATTGTAAGGTTGGGGACCAGTTTCAACTGTATGTGACCAGTGAATATCTCAACGGATACATCTATGTGTTTAGCGTCGATGCTGCTGGAAAAGTAGAGGTACATTTTCCCAAGTCAGAAGAGTATAATATGCGGTATTCGGAAATGAATGAATCTGCCTTGTTGATGGGTGCCGGATCCACGCTGGTGGTGCCTTCCGAGGAGTCCGCATTGACCTTGACCCATCAAGGATCTGATCATTTGATCGTTCTTTTTTCAGAAAAGAAAATCAAACCTAAATACATTGACTATTTGGGAAATGAACTGATAAGTACGGATGACGATCTAGACAATAAATTACCCAAATTGCTTCGAAAATATATGGTCCCTTTCGCTGATATCCACTATTATACGAATCGCATGGGCTTTGATGTCAGTACCCGGAGTGATGGTCTTATCGTGCCTATTGTACTCAATGTGAAAACATCAGAATAGCCTTGATTATCGATCATTCTTCACCTACATACAGTATGGTGTCGACAGATAGATTTCGGAGATTAAACTCATAATCCCAGGACCCAATCACCTGCTGGCCGATCTCGGGATCATAGCCAAAGCCGACAAACCAATGATGACCCAAGGGGAAATCCCGCATGCAAACTCTTCCGGAAGCATCAGATTCGATGGAAGTATCAAAATTGTTTGGAGGATCAAATCCGGGGAATGTTTCAGAATTATATTTTACCCAGATGGTGATGTCGGGTATCACTTTTTCGTGATGTTGAGTAGTAAAACACACCGACGTATGTAATTCATTGCCCGGAATACATCCCATTGAGTTGGTCAAAATGCCAGCCAATAAATAGAATTTGAAATATTTCATGGTACTATTACTAACCGAACTATTGGGGAAAAAGATCTGAAAAGTGCAATTTTAGACCATAATTTAACAGAATGAAGGTAAGGGAAAAGATGAGGGCCATGTACTATGAGCAATTTGGAGTCCAGCCAGAAGTCAAAAGGGTTGCTACGCCAGTGATTAGCGCAACATCTGTGTTGATCCGCGTGATGGCTACAGGACTTTGCCGCAGTGACTGGCACGGATGGATGGGACATGATAAGGATATTCGCTTGCCACATGTGCCCGGTCACGAATTCGCTGGTGAGATCGTTGCCTTGGGAGAGGAAGTTGAAGGATGGAAAATTGGAGAACGGGTTACCACGCCTTTTATTCAGGCTTGTGGTCATTGTGAGTTTTGCCAGCATGGTGATCAGCAAGTTTGTGAACATCAGGAACAGGCTGGTTTTACCTATTGGGGATCATTTGCGGATTATGTCGAAGTAAAAAACGCGCAGGAGAACCTGGTTCGGATACCGGAATTTATGCGCTATGAAGAGGCTGCCGTACTTGGATGCCGGTTTGGAACCGCCTACCGGGCACTCATGAGTCAAAGCGCTCTAAAGTGGGGTGACTACGCACTGGTGTTAGGATGTGGTGGTGTCGGACTGTCATGTATCATGTTGGCCAGGGCGATGGGGGTCAGAGTAGCGGCCGTGGATCTGAATGCTGACGCTCTTGCTTTTGCTAAAAGTATGGGCGCAGAACTCGGCTTTCTAAAGCTTAATACCGAGACCGTTAGGGAGATCACTCATTGGTCCGGCCAGGGAGTAAAAGCTTGCATCGATGCTATTGGCCATCCGGCGCTGTTGCCACATGGCCTGAATTGCTTGCGGCGACGGGGAAAATATGTTCAGGTAGGACTCATGCCTGATGAACAAGGATTAGTGCATCTTTCCATGGAAAAAATTCTGGCACACGAATTAGAGATTGTCGGCAGTCATGG
>JAGQWV010000670.1 GCA_020437045.1 Saprospiraceae bacterium
AAAAAAACGGAGAGAGATATGAAGGATCTTATTCCGCATGGTGCTAAATGGGTAAAAGATTATGTCGAAGATGTCGATCCTGAAAAGAATACAATTACTACACGAGCCAGTGGGGCAATTTCTTATGACTACCTGGTAGCCTGTCCTGGTATTCAGATCGATCTCGATGGTATTGAGGGATTGAAGGAAACCATGGGCAAAAACAATGTCTGTAGCAATTATGTAGATCCAGATTATACCTGGGAGGTTCTGCAAAAATTTAAAGGTGGTAATGCTTTATTTACCCAGCCGGCTACTCCTATTAAATGCGGTGGGGCACCTCAGAAAATAATGTATTTGGCCGAAGACTATTTTCGAAAATCAGGTGTAAAAGATAAAACGAATATCATTTTTGCAACGCCAGGATCGGTCATTTTTGCCACCGAACCATTTAAGACCACCCTTATGCAGGTGGTAGATCGAAAAGATATTCAACTCCGCTTTTTCCATAAATTAACCAGGATCGATGGTGTCAATAAAAAAGCGTATTACACCATCATGCAATCAGCAGATGAGCCGGAAAAAATTCTTTATAATGCAAAAGAGTGCGGAATCAAAAAGCTCACTGATACAGAGATTGAGATTCCGTTTGAAATGCTGCATCTTGCTCCACCTCAATCAGCTCCTGATTTTATCAAGAAATCAAAAATAGCTTTTCAGGATGGACCTAATAAAGGATGGATTAACGTAAATATTAATACTCTTCAAAGTCCTGAGTATCCTAATGTTTTTGCCTTGGGCGATGCTGCTGCTTTGCCAACAGCAAAGACAGGAGCTGCAATCAGGAAGCAAGCTCCGGTATTGGTCCATAATTTAATGCAGGTGATCAAGCATCAGGTACCTGTTGATCAATACCACGGTTACTCATCTTGTCCGATTGTAACCGGATATGGTAAAATGCTGTTGGCAGAATTTGATTACACAAATGAAAGAGATTCTGATCCCTTGCTGAGCAAATTTTTCGATACTTCGAAAGAATTGTATAGTATGTGGATCCTGAAAAAGTATGGACTTCCCTTTATGTATTGGAATATGATGTTGAAGGGAAAAGCTTAGGCTATTCGATGGCTGCTTTAATCTCCAGGAGGGCGTTGAAATACTCAGTTTGATGCGTATTTACCTTAGTGTGAAATAGTATTGTTTGAGTGTCCGCTCAAGATGGGTATTTGCACACCCTCCAAGATGCTATAAACGCTTGATTAGCGCTGAATAAAAGGAATTGTTTGCAATTGTTCGAATCCCCGTAAGTAGTTATTACGGGGATTTTTTCTATTGTAGTGCTTGGGTCACTAAATGAGCAACATGATCGGGTAGAGAAATTTTGAGGGCTTCCTCTTGACCTTTTGCTGACATTTTCCTCCAGGTTTTACGTAATATTTCTATGATCTTTTCTTCGTCTTTAGTATCGGCAAAGTCTGCCAGATAATATTGCAGAAAAACCAGACAGATTACATCCTCCAGGGTTTGGGTTTCCTGGTTCTTCTTGAGTTCTTTTTTTTGAATTAAGTTAGTGACGTTTTGGATGGTTAACTGATCATAGCCTACATCTTCCAAGATTTCGCTCGCAATATGCGCATGCATCTCTTTCAAATCATTTCGCCACAATAAATATCCTTTGCGATCAGCTTCATATTTGGTCCTGGGTATCTTCCATCGTCCGATATGTTGGGCACGCACTGCAATTTTCAAGGAGTCACTGGCATCGGGAGCAAATTGCCTAAGGCACTTGGTCATTCGCATCGAATATAATAATTCCTTGGGGTACTCTTTATCTTCCCATTTTTCCAGGTTAGGGTCTTGTTTATTGAAGTCATCGATGCGAATGATTGCATTGTTGAGGAGAGTGGTAGTTGATTGCATATCTTTTCGGTTTACACTACTTCAATTTTACAGTTAACCCTGGAAATCCCTTTGAATCTTTAAAGTCTTTAAGTGGTCTTTTTATGGTGAGGGTTTTACCATCGATTAATGCTCTTTCATTGGAACATGATTTTATTTTTCTGGGGAGGTGGTATATCAGAATATAATCTCCCAAATCCAGGAACTCGCTTAGTCCAAGGTCATCAGCATTGGTGGATGTCGAATCGGACAACATATCCAAATCTTCGGTGGAGGATTTTGGTTCATCGATTGCGCCAACCCGGAATGACTTACGGTTCAGTACAAATAAAGTGTCCATATCAGGGAAGTCCGTAATGGCATCTGAGGAAAGCTTGTCCGCATCCAGTGGCACCGATTCAAGAATTTGATTGAGATGGATAAAATTTTCAAAATCAATTCGCAGGCTGAGAACGAAGGATTCCTCTTCTTTGTCCGCGTTAATATGCAGATTCATGTGTTTTAGTTCTTCCGATGGAGGAGGATTTGACTTTTGTTCAAGTAAGGCTAGATCATACAGACTGATACTGGTGTCTGCTTTCTCTCCTTTGACATATAACTCTCTGGCCAGGTCGTTAAACATTGCTTCGAAATCATTTTTTTCCGTAGTCGCTGAATCTTTACCAAATTGATCAACCATAAGAAAAAGAGCCATCAGAGCTCCTGCATCATAGGTCATATGGAGCTCTCCCGATCCGTCTTTTTTTAACCACATCTCCTGAGTAATGTCACCGCATGAAGTCCATAGCAGGGATGTGACAGTGAGGAGCAGCACAAGTATTTTCTTCATAGATGGTATGAGATTTTCATTCTTGTAAAGATATCGCTTTTTTCTGGACCGTACGAAGAGCTACATTGATGTCGGCATGCTGAGACTCAAAAGATTTATATAGTGGTAGTTATTTATTTTCTTTTAAACTTTATGATGAAACCTGGAAAACGACCTTCTTTTGTTAGTTCTGTTAGTGGATAGCTCAAGGTGAAAATCTTATGATCAACGATAGCATTTCTTGCCGTTGTCTTTTTTATTTCGTACGGAAAATGATAAATGAAGATTAAATTACTCGGGGTTGCGACTTCATTGTATGATAAATTTGGCAGATTCATTTGGATTGAATCGGTAATATTAAGTAAGAATTGATAATCGCTTATTTCAAAATTTTTTCGAGTGAACTTTGATTGTTCAGAAAAGATTGGAAGCTTCCAGGGGATGATATCCATCTGATTATCTCGAAAGTCAAAAGTGTCAATTAACGCATCAAGTTGCTTAAAATTCTGAAATGGAATGATAATCGAAGTAAATAATGTTTCGTTGTTCGGATCAGTTTTAATATGAAGACCCAATTCCTTTAGGTAGTCAGGAAAAACTCCTAAGTCGATGTTTTGTGATGGAGAAAATCTGGCTAGAATTAATTTTGGTGCATTAATGATAGTATCCACATTTGTTCCAGATAAACCAAATTCATTTAGAAATCGATCTATGGTGCTCTGTTTTATAGCAGCTGTGTCAGAATGGGGAAGATAAGCATTTAGTATGGGTAATATTCCAGTGAGGTCGTACCCCAAATGTAATTGACCTGATCCATCCTTTTTTAACCACATTTCCTGAGTGACATCACCACAGGAAATCCATAGCATAGGGATGATTATCACGATGACCATAAGTATTTCTTTCATAGCTGGGTTGAGATGTTGATTTGCTAGCAAATATATCCAGTTTGACCAACTACTACATTGACATTATCTGGTGCTGAAAAAGGCAGGGATCTCCCGGTGATGGAAGATCCCTGCCTTGAAATTTTCTACCAATCGATTTGAAGATTCAGTCGACTAATGATGAAAGGTTTGTTGGTAATCCGGATTAGCTCCAGAGTCTATCCCATGCCCTGATTTGATCCCATTCTGGGGTGGGTGCAAAGAGCTTTTCACCTTCTATCAGATATTTTTCCACGACTTCTTCATTAAGTTCGACTCCCAGGCCTGGTTTGTCCGGCACGGTGACATATCCATTCTGGACGATTGGACCATCGAATCCAGTGACCAGATTTTCCCAGTCAGGTTTATCAACGGCATGGTGCTCTAACCAAAGGAAATTTTCAGTAGCAGCAGCTGAGTGCACACATCCGATGAATGAGACCGGGCCAGCAGCATGATGATGCATGAATCCGATACCGTGTTTGGAAGCGTAGTCACCGATTCTTTTAGTTTCGAGAATTCCTCCGGCGGTGTTGGGATCAGGATGGACAATATCTACGGTGTGGTTATCGATGATTTTATCAAATCCCCCTTCCAGGCGGTAGATGTCTTCACCCGTTTGCGTCGGTGTGGTTGTGCTTAGCGTGATTTCTCGCCATTGATCCATGAAATGCCAGGGGATAAGATCTTCCATATATGCCAAGCTATAAGGCTCAGCAGCTTTAGCTATTTTGGTTGCCTCGTTGACACTGAAATGTCCCCAGTGGTCGGTTCCCATCGGGATCTCATAACCTATTTTATCACGCATGATGGCCAGGAATTCCATCAATTTCTCCAAACCTTTTTGGGTTATTTGCACACCGGTATACGGGTGCTGGGTCAAATTATAACCACGGGATTCATTAGCCCAGGGTTTTAGCGAACCATCTGGGGCATTTATGATCGCTCCGGGGATATCTTTGAGCAGGTTAATCCCGATATCCATTTTAAGAGCGGTATATCCTGCGTCTACCCGTGCCTGCATTCGATCGGCATATTCGTGTGGATCGGTAGATACCGTTGTATCACAATATACCCGGACTTTATCCCGGTATTTACCACCCAATAGTTGATACACCGGAATATTATATGCTTTTCCAGCCAGATCCCAAAGGGCCATTTCGACACCGGAAACACCACCGCCCTGTCTTCCATGGTGGCCAAATTGACTGATTTTTTTAAACAGGCGCTCCACATTGCAGGGATTTTCGCCGAGTAGGCGACTTTTTAGAAAGAGAGCGTATTCTTTGGCTGCCCCATCGCGAACGTCACCATGTCCTACAATGCCCTGGTTGGTATAGATGCGTACTATAGGTGTCCTGAAAGCCACTTTACCTCCAATTTCGGCAATGCGCATATCGGTGATTTTCAGCTCGGATGGAGCCGAATTTCTACTGACTTTCTGAGTCACATAGGCTATGCGCTCCTGAATGTCGCTGGTGGGAAATGCTGCTAGACTTAATCCACCCAAGGAGGCTTGTTGCATAAAAGACCTTCTGCTCTTGCCATCTGAGTTGACAGGAGACTCTGGATCTTTGTCAAATAACTTCTTCATCTTCCAGTTCATGATTGTTTTTGATTTTTAATGTTGCCGAAAATTTTTGATAATTGATAGTAGCAGAGAGAACTCTTTAAATATAGGGATTTTTGGTTTCTGCAAAGCCTTAAATAGAAATTTAAATCATAGTATTCAATATCTCAGAAATTCTATGTGGTTTGACAAGGAAATGTGTCTGCATTATGCAGCATACCGATGGCAGTCATCTGTAGGCCCCTCAATGGTGGTCGGTTATCTATTTCATCCTGAAACCCACAAAAGGTTATTGGCAGCAGAATTAATTTGTCTCGATTTTGGGAGAGCTATCTTTTTTTAGATCTTTGTGTTTTGAATAATTCAAAATTCAGTTAAGGCATAAATCATTTTGCCTTGAAATTTTTTCACTTATATTTTATTATGAATTAAATTAGGATTGCATTAATTAATATTCATGGCTTAATAAGAAGTTCGGGTCTGGAAATAGGGAGAGACGCGGATAATGGTGGACAGACCCGCTATGTTTTTGAACTTGCAGAATATTTATCCCGGCATCCAAAAGTAAAACAAGTTCATTTAATTACCCGTCTTGTTGATGATCCGGCATTAAGTTCGGATTATTCACTTCCAGTAGAAATTGTAAATGACAAATTAGATATCAGAAGAATACCCTTTGCCGGTAAAAAGTATCGAATGAAGGAAGAATTGTGGGAATATTTGGATGAATTTGTTGGTAATTCTGTAAAATATTTAAAGAAGAATAATATAATTCCGGATTGGATTCACAGTCATTATGGAGATGCCGGCTATGCCGCATGTGAACTATCAACATTGTTAAAAATTCCTTTTGCTCACACTGGTCACTCTCTGGGTATTGCGAAAAAATTAAAAGTGCAATCAATGGGTATGACTGAGGATGAAGGAGAACGAAAATTTAAATTTTCGAAAAGGATCAAAGCAGAAAATCGTATACTAAAGAATGCCAGTTTTATAATCACTTCTACCAAACAGGAAATTGAGACGTATAAGCTCTATGACTTCTATAAAGAGGCAAAATATAAAACACTCGCGCCCGGTGTTGACACTGAAAAATTTACTCCATACTATCAGATTAATATGTCTGGAGAACAGGTAGAAGAAGAGATTCAAAGGAAATATTGGGTGGGAGAATACATTGAGAAATTCCTGTCACAACCGCAAAAGCCTTGTATCCTGGCTTTATCCCGGCCGGATCGCCGGAAGAACCTCCACACTTTAATCGATGTGTATGGAAATGACAAGGAGTTACAATCTCTGGCCAATTTGGTAATCTTTGCCGGGATTCGAAAAAATATCGAACATATGCCGGAGAATGAGCGGGATGTTCTTGTGTCTATCTTATTGCAGATGGATAAATACGACCTCTACGGCAAATTGGCTATTCCAAAAAAACATGATGTGGAGAATGAAGTGTCGACGATCTATCGATACTGTGCGGAAAAAAGAGGGGTCTTTACCAATCTGACTTTACATGAAAATTTTGGATTGACGATTATCGAATCAGCAAGTTGTGGACTACCTGTAGTCGCTACTAAAAACGGAGGTCCTTCGGAAATTATTCCTAATTGTAAAAACGGAATTTTAGTTGACCCCTTAAATGTGGGAGAAATAAAAAGTGCCATTATTAAAATATTAACGGATGAGCAGCTTTGGCGTAGTTATTCGGACTCCGGCATCCTCAATGCACAGAAACGATACAGTTGGGATCGACATGTTAATCAATATATGGAATGGGTAGAAGAAGCTCGGGCTAATTTTGACAAAATTAAAATGACACTCCCCACGGATGTGCGTCTGAAGGAAGCAAAAATGCTTTTGGTTTCCGACATAGATGGCACTATGATTAGTGAAGAATTAGAACATCCGGGGCTTGCGGAATTACGGACAATCCTGGATAATCGAAGTGCGGAATTTGCTCTATCATATGCTTCAGGACGGTCTGCCCGATTAGTTCAAGAAGCTATTGAAAGTCATGGACTACCGAATCCCGATTTTCTGATTTGCGCCGTTGGATCTCAGATATACTATCACAGAGGTAGCGAATATTTTACGGACAAGGGTTGGAGCCGGTATTTAGATCGCAATTGGAATCGCCAGGAAATAAAGAAGCGATTGGATAGCCTTCAGTTTCTGGAAATGCAGGAAGAGGAGGGGCAAAACCCACATAAAATATCTTATTATCTAAAGGATAAAGTCTGGAAACCAGAACAAGTCAACACCATTTTGGGGAAATACCGGGATCAGGTGTCGGTGATTATGTCTCATGATCGATTTTTGGATGTATTACCCCGGCGTGCATCTAAAGGAAAAGCTTTACGATATATATGCAAGAAATGGTCTATACCCTATTCGGCCGTGTATACCGCGGGCGATTCTGGAAACGACTATGATATGTTGGTCGGTGCAGGCAATGCAATCATCGTCGGCAATGCCGCTCCGGAGTTGGATGTACTTAAACCCTCCAGAAATCTTTATCGGGCATCGCAAAATGCTGCGGCTGGTATTTTGGAAGGCCTGAGGCATTTTGGTGCGGTATAGAGTCTTAACATTATTATAAATGATATCCGATCATTGGTGTGGCAGAAATAGAAATATTTACCAGTGGTGCTTTTTAATTTTTTGGAAGAAGAAGCCCTGCTCAATAGAATATAAAATCTATGTGAAATGCTATTTATAGCAATACGTTGGATTCATCTCCTTTAATGTCTGGAATAATTTCAAT
>JAGQWV010000671.1 GCA_020437045.1 Saprospiraceae bacterium
GTGTTTTCACCTCTAAAAAAGATTTATCAAAGAAAATCATGCGATATATTAAAAAATATAATGACGACCCAAAAGTGGTTAAGTGGAAATATTGTAATCCCAATAAACGCATAAATATACTTCCAAAGTAAATATTACAGTCCACTAGTATCGATTTTTTATTTAATTCCTTAAAAAAAAAAAGATGCTGGATTTTGGAAAAAAACAATTCCAAAATCCAACACCCACAAAATCGAAAAGCCTTTTTCTTGATTAATTTATTAGAATCATTCTTTTAATTTCCGAATAACCATCATCTGTCTGCAGACGATAAAACATTATAGAAGAATTGGTGAGCTGCGCTTTCGACAAAGTTATTTGCTGTTCACCTTTGCTGTAATTATTTTCGAATTCCTTAATTATTCGACCATTTATATCATAAATAGTCAGTATCGCTTTCATCGGCCGGGGCAGGTTAAAAGTGACCACTGTCTCATCCTTAAATGGATTTGGATAATTCTGTTGCAATGTGACCTTATTTACACCAATTGTAGAGGTCATCGGTCTAACTCGCAGATCGTGCTGATCTACTGGTCCATCCTGATCTTGTGTATATTGCGCCACTACGGATATGGTGTTCTGATCTTTGCGGTCCGTTAGTTGGTTACCCTGATCGGAAATATTACCGCACCCGGAAAAATCTGACTGTACAATTAACACAATATCACAATAATCAATAGTCCCACTTGGCTGACTGATTACCCAAAGACGGATTAACTGAGTACCAATATGATCACATCCTAACTCAATAAAGGAATCGTCTCCGGCAGCAGTTTCATCATCAATCCCATCGAGAATTTCTACCCGGAATTCGAGGCTGTCATCACCGCATGCAGGCGAACTACTACGATCAAACTCGGAAGCCCAAATCAATGCATGTGCCGTGTCGACCTGTCCATCTTGATCTCGGTCCCACGGAGTAAGTCGGGCAGTTAACGAAGTAAAACATACAGGAGTAGGCTTTTTAACCTTCACGATGTCAAATAAATATTCACATGAATTTTCATTGTTGCATTCATCTTCAAGATGAACCAAGAGACGATAATTACCCGGCTGCAATTCCGAGACAGTGACAGGAAACTGTTCTTCACCTTCACCAGAAAGCATTCCGTTACCCCGTTTTTGAATAAAACTATTGGCAGGATTTGTTAGGTTATAGAGTTGCCATGCGTATTCTGTTAGACCACAAACATCTGTGGCCTTAACATCGACATTTAGTGTATAGGAACAAGATCCCATTTCAATAGTTTCCCCGCTGATAACAGGTCCTTTTATTTCACAAACCGGAGGAACCTTATCGATCACGAGAATCACTTGCACACAAGAATCCAAAACCAAGGTATAATCCTCCCACCAATTTTTATTTATTGGGGCACCGTCGGTTCCGCACCAATCTGCGAAATACCAGGTTCTCAATATTTTGTAACATGCTTCTTTGCCCTCGACAATTTTAAAGACCTTGTCTTTATGGGCAATACCAACAATCCGGCAATCATCTTCCAATTTGTATTTTGCAGAACCCGTGTTTTCCGGTCCGGCATTTCCAACGACATTTCCCAAATCATCGTATTGTAAACCACAAGCCTCCACGGTAAGATCACCGGGTACCTCAAACATGAATTTATTGAGCTGACATTCTTTACCAACAAAAATTCTCTGTATTCTTTCTACCGTATCGATGGGATGATAAACACTATCGGTATACAAATCATGATTATAAAAACTGTCAGAACAACTTTGCCAGATTTTAAATTTACGATATAAATATCCCTGACCACAGTGGTCGAATTCACTCCAAATTTCCTGTTTACAATGCACATTTTCCTGACAATTTACTTGCACGATACCTTGATAAAAATATTGGGTATCTGCCTGATAGTAACAGTTGGTAACCAGAGAATCCTTCCAATAATAACCCAAATGGTCATCGTAAATATACACTTGTTTAATCTCGTCTACACAAATACAGGTACTATCAATAAACATGATCTGTTGAGGAATCTCCTCACCATCAATATCCACAAAATTACCATAGGAATCCCTCCAAGCTTTTTTGTATCCCCCGAAAATTGCATCCAAAAGATCATATGCAGCGACTGCACCCTGCTTGGCCTGCTCTACGATAAAATCAATACCAACCGGATCGTTTATTCCCGGATAATGGTATTGCTCATCATGATATGACTTACAGGATATGGTTTCATTGTCTTTGACATTTTTCACAACCTGCGGAGGATTTTTATCTTCCACCTTTACTTCGTTCCAGATCTTGGTCCAATTGCACCAATAATCCATAACCAGCATTTCCACAGTCACATATTGACAAGCATCGGTGCAATCAAATGCGATGGCATCACTCCAACCTCCTCCAAGTTGTTCATAGAGGTCGACTAAATTGACTAAATCGGGATGAAAGGGTGAAAACCTATCGGCAGTACTTTGATTGGGATCATCGGGCTGACAGGAATCGAACTTATCTCTGAAAGAAGCGCTTGAATGAAAGGCCTCTGTAAATTTCTCTTTAAAATAGCTTTCACTAGCTCCATATAAATGAGGATTGCAATGTAAGGTTGCATATTTCATCAAATGATATTGCCAGGCATTATAGATGAGCTCACCACATGGTGTTTCGTCCTCACATAGCCATTGCAGTGTCTTGGCATAATGAGCCTCCACCGGCTCCATATATTTATCTTGGGAAAGCGCGGCTACCCACAGAGTATCCTGATGATCATCAATGTAACAGGGTATGACACTATCACAAAGATCGATACATGATTCCTGCCAATCAGACCGGCGAATCAAAATGAAATTCACACCACAGTTGTCCGAGCTGCCTTCATTAAAGGCTTCCGCTTCCAACCATACTTTTTTATCACTCAGGCTGACCGTGACACTTTTATCCATGACCGGAACCGGTTTGATCCGGTCTTTGACATAGATATAACAACTGTCGGTACTGGCATTATGACAGCTATCGTATGCTTCATAGACAACTTTATAATACTCTCCATTTTTGGGGAGTTTGACTCTTTCATGACTAATCCAACAACTATCATTTTGATCATAAGTCATGATATAGGTACCATTACCTTCGACGATTGCTTTAACTTGCTTGGCTCCTCCCCAATCATCCTTTACAGCCAGAGGTGGTATATAACTGTACGCAGCACATTCGTGCTCACTGGTACTCACGATATTGGGTCCATAAAGTGTCAAGGTCGCTCTTGTAGCCGATGACCATTCTGCTCTGATGGCAAATGAATCACCCTTCACCAGCGGAATAGATAAGATACCATCCCGACTACCGCTAAGAATCACCGGTGCCAGATTTCGCTGATTGCTCACTGGCAACAAATCACCATCTTCAATGACCGGATATTCTGTTCCGTTCAGTGATATATAGAAATCCACATACGTATAGAAGCTGTTTAATTCCTGCTCTTGAGCAGTCATCAGACCCGTCAATGGATCTACATCAAAGGTCCAGCCAAAATCAAAGCTCATATCTTCACTGGCTATCATTTCCATGGAGAAATCCTGGAGATAGCCCTCCGCCAGGGGTACCGAAGATTCTCCAAGTCTGGAATTGACAGGCATAGCATCATAATACGAATTCACTTTCAACCGGTATGGCAGAGCATCGACTTCCACTGTGATCTCAGGATCATAAAAACTACCTGTTGGAACAGTACCGATAGGATCTGCAGATACAACCCAATTTTTCAGCACGAAAGGTCCGGAAAATAGATCTACAGCTTTGCAAT
>JAGQWV010000672.1 GCA_020437045.1 Saprospiraceae bacterium
TGTTTAAATCTAAAAAAAATGGTTATCACTGTGAGAAAGGTAATTTTCAATAAACTAATATTGTCTTCCTGTTGATTTGGTATGGTAAATCTATAATTTAATCATGCTTAAGAGTTTATTTTGAACAGTACTTTGAAATTATTACTTTGCTGTGACAACACAATATTTATATGCGGGATATTTATCTCCCTTTTTGCGGTTATTTTGCCATTGAAGGGGTTGAAGGTTTGATATTTCATCTGTTCCTCCTTCCGCTACCGGAATTTTGTGGTCAATTTCCCAGCCGTTTCCATTTTCTGTAGTGTCTCCGTATTTATCCCAATCTATCCAGGCACCACATCGGTCTTTTCTGGTGACTTGGGAATCGTAGCCGGGTACTTTTTCGGCTTTTTTCCAGACTGATTGTTTTATGGTTTCGGAAAAACTAAAACCTTGTTTGTCGGTGTTGTGTTTACGTGGCATGAGATAGGATACTATAATTCTGGTTCTAAGTTAGCATTTATTATCACTTATGATATTGGGGTAACATCTATGAAAACTACGCTAAGTCGGGGATAAACAAGCTGGCTAAATTCGTTTTATTACTGTTCCTTGTTGTCCCTGTACACCATATGGCGGATAGGGACTCAAAGGAACCAAAAGCCCAGATAATCGATCCTATCCTCCCTCCAACCTGCCCAGGTGCCGCGTTTTTTCGAGCCAAGGCGCAGTATATGCTACACATATATTGGGTTGGATGATGCGTATATAAATACGGGAGATCTAAGCACCATTGTTGCGGAGCCAAGAGATAAAGGGGATAATATTAAAAATCAGTTGAATTTAAGGGTAGGCAGCGAAGTCATCCTCTAACACTAAGTTTCGAAGGACAAAGGACTATTCATAAGATGGTAACATTATGCTTTTAACTATACAACAGTGAATTGGCACATTTATTCACCAAAAGGTATCTCAAAGTTTGATTTTAGCCAGGGGAAAATTGTGATACAATCAGTGGAATTGGCTGAATTGTCTGCTCTTCAATCCACTGGTTGTTCTGAATGAGTTTTTCGATGAGACTGATTTGTTTGGTCGAGAAACATGTGCGATCCAGACCAGAGAAGTTGGTTAGCTTCCATTCACTTTTGTGAGTGCCGGATTTAATGGGCCTGTATATCGCGGTTTTAAAATCAGGGGTAATAAGATACACTTCTTTGCCCTTTTCGCCAAGGATGCGCTTGATTCGGCAATAGATATCCAGCCCAGCAAAATCCCAGTCTCCGACATAGAATATGGGCAGATCGAGATGACGCTGGGAAATGCGCTCAATTACTGGCGTGTTGTTGCCTCCGGCATACCATAGTTCGATTTTGTTGGCGTAAAACTCCCACCAGGCTTTGAGGAAATCGAGGTTTTCACAGAGTAGGATGTATTGCGGCTCTGAACAATCTACTACGCATCGCCATTGATTGTCTTTGGCGGAATTAGCTGGGAAATCGTTTACTCCGAGCAGATGCAGCACATCCTTCATCAACCCAGGGCGACTTTCGAGATACTTGGAATCTCTTTGCTTGAAGACATTGGAGCTGAAAATACGGGCGGTAGTGAGGTTTTGGCTGAATTCTTCGCGGTTGTTGAAAATAAGCATGAGCGTTTGCAGGTCGTAGTTGTCATACTGCTTTAGCCCGCTAGCGGTGAGGCCGGATTCGTTGAAGAAACGTTCGTAGTATTCATATTGCGGTAACAGATCTTTCTCAAAAAAAATGTCGTACCCGTTTTTCGATTCGATGATGTCTTTGTTGCCGGGTTTGAAATCCAGGAGGCGTTTGCGCTGGCAGAGGACATTCTTGATGTAGGCATTGTCCATGAGCTTGAGCCGCACGCTGCCTGCCATGTACAGTTTATACAGTCCCTTGAGGTATCGCCAACTAAGAGAATTTCTCATGCTTCGTTGCTAAAAATGGCGATGGGATGTTTGTTGACGAATTCTTCCTCCGGGTGCTTAAAGAGGCGGTAGATGAACTGCTCGCCTTCCTTGATGCGGTGCAGCGGGATGGATAGCGAGAGAATCTGGTATCCGTATTTCTTCGCGATGGTTTCCAGCATGTCCATATTTGAGCCGATACCCGCTGCTTCATCAATACTCATAAACCGCAAGCCGTCACTCTGGTGATCTTGGTCTTTTTTCATCATGGAGAGTTTGGCGATACACAGCAGCGCCATAGCGGTGTAGGTCTGGCCGGTACTGCCCGAATTGGTAATACCGCTTCCAGTCCGGATCTTGTAGTTGAGTGAATAGTACGAAAAGGGTGATAGCAATTCTTCGATGGTGATTTGCGGCATGGGATGATCGGTGTACCGCCTGTACTCATCAATAATCAGATCATCGATGGATACTTGCTGTCGTTGCTCCCGCTCGTTCAAATACCCCTGAATAGAATTGTCCCACAATCCTTCGTTGATGGCCGGCATTTCGTCCAGAAACTGAGTGATCCAGCCTACCGCGACACTTGAGTTGGGTTCGCCTTTGAGGGATGCCTTTAAACCTCCGCTGATTTCCGCCTCACGCCTGTTCAACATGTTGCCAACCTCACGCACAATGTTGGTTTGACGACCGATCTCGGTATGCAGCTCTTGCATAAGATCGCGCACCTTTACCAGCTTGTTCTTATTGATCTCTGCATTCCGGTGAAGAATATCATCCATGTATTCTTTGATCTTTT
>JAGQWV010000673.1 GCA_020437045.1 Saprospiraceae bacterium
GGGCAGAAGAAAATAAAGTAGAAAACAGTAGGGCAAACAGAAAGCTCCGAAATCCTGATTGACTATTGAAGAGCATGATAAACAAATTATAGAGCTGCTCTGATTCGATCTAATTTACTGAACCCTTACCACAATTACAACTTCACAGCTATTTTTGAACAATAGTCCAGATTAATTCTATTTTTAGGGTTATGAACACTTTCTACAATACAGATCTTGCATTAGTACATGATTGGGACTTTAGTCATATAGCCAGAGATGCTGCCAATTATTTAATCACTAATGCACCTGGTAAAAAAATTGTTGATCTGGGTTGCGGTAGCGGTACGCTGGCGGGGATTTTATCAAATAACGGATTTGATGTCATTGGCGTGGATTATTCTACAGACATGATACGCTTAGCTGAAGTAAACGTACCTCAAGCAGCATTTATTGAAAGTTCTATCTTCGATTTTACCATTCCTTCTACCGATATTGTTTCCTTAATCGGGGAAGTAGTTTGTTATCTTTTTGATCACAAGAGTGATTACGGACATCTGGCGGAATTATTTACCAGAATCTATAAACATTTGAGAACTCCGGGAATGTTAATTTTTGATTTTTTAACTCCCGCTGTCGTCACCGATGGGCATCTGGCTAAACGTATCATCGAAAGAGAAAATTGGTCCATGTTTGTCAGTCTCGATAAGGATGCTGCTAATGAAATCCTGACCAGGGATATTACCTTATTTTTTAAAACGGGGAAATTTTACCGCCGATCTCAGGAAATTCACCGACAACGCCTGTATGATCCGGAAAGACTAAAACAGATACTCCAGGAACTTGGATTCGTGGTCGATTTTGTTCAATCCTATGGTGATGATCCATTCCGAACCGGACACCTAGGGATCATTGCAAGAAAAAACGAATGATTCTGTTGGAAATCAGGCACTAAAATCGGAAAGATCAACTCCTCACTGTATCTGCCCATATCTTATAATCCATCAAATTTACATCTCTAAAAGAGTGATAAGCTTTAGAATTAATCTATTAATACTTACGTATTTTAATTGTTTGTTGTGATTTTAACGGCCAAGAAATAGAGAATTCCCATCAAAGAGTGAACAGCCCTCTATCTCTGGTTTAAATCTTATTAATCAATCACCCATTGAAACTTCGAGCATAAATGGACGTCTTAGCAGTAATTATTATCTTGAATCATGCTCAAGCGAATTACCTGGCTTCATATTCTCCTTTTACTGGCTGCGATCAAATTGATGCTCCACTTTTGCACAAACACATTATGGTCACTGCACCGCGATGCCCTCTTATATCTTGCATTGAGCAGACACCTGGACTGGGGTTTTGCATCAGTACCTCCATCTATTGCCGCATTTAGCTGGATCGCTTCGAATATACTCGGTGGATCGGTATTTGCGGTTCGTTTGTTTCCGACGATCATTTCTACGCTGACCGTTATTCTGACGGGAATGATGGCATACGAAATGATTCCGGGAAAATCTGGTGATAAAAGGGGTCTCAAAGCAGCCGTCTTAATTGGAGTTGCCGGGTTGACATCTGGAGCTTTTTTACGTCCCGGTATGTTAATGCAGCCGGTGGTCTTCGACATTTTCTATTGGACACTTATTTGCTGGTTGGTCCTTAAATATATCAATACCGAAAATACCCGATGGATTCTTTGGCTGGGTGTAGCTATCGGTTTTGGTCTACTGAACAAATATTCGATTGCATTTATTATTGCGGGCCTGTTACCCTGGTTACTGCTGACCAAGCAGAGAAAATTATTTTCCACCCGAGATTTTTACGTAGCACTTATTCTTGCCGGTCTCATCTTTCTTCCGAACTTCATTTGGCAGATTCAACATCAGCTACCGGTGATGAGGCACATGCGTGAATTGGCTGCTACCCAATTTGTAAACGTGACCATCTCCGGATTTCTAATGGATCAGCTGTTCTTTTTCCTGCCTGCGTTGCCTCTCTGGTTGTTAGGTCTTTATTACTTACTGTTTACAAAAGCGGGCCGTAAGTGGAAAGGCTTTGCCTGGTTATACTTCTCTGTTTTGCTGCTCATGATTCTATTAAAAGGAAAGAGCTACTACACCATTGGTACTTATCCGGTTTTGATCGCTGCGGGGGCGGCATTCTTTGAAAAATTGACCACCAATCGGTCCTGGATATTGGCACCAGTATCAGGTCTCATGCTTTTGATTGCCATACCTCAACTACCGGTTATCCTGCCTGTTTACCGTCCGGAGAAAGAAGCTGCTTTCTTTGCCAAGAGAAAAAATCTCTCCATCATGCAAAGTGCCCTGCGTTGGGAAGATGGAAAGCTGCATCCCTTACCGCAGGATTTTTCCGACATGCTGGGATGGGAAGAAATCGCTCACATAGTTGGTGAAGCCTGGGAATCCATTCCCGACAAATCCAAAGCAGCAATCTACGCCGAAAATTATGGCCTGGCCGGAGCTATAGAGCATTTTGGAAAGTCGTACGATCTACCCGAAGTACTAAGCTTCAGTGATAATTATCGCTACTGGTTACCGGACTCCCTTCCTTCCGATTTTCATACACTGATTTATGTAAATACGGAACTCGGAGATGATATGCACGGATTTTTCCAGCATCTGACCAAAATAGGCAGTCTCCATATGCCACTTTCCCGGCAGGATGGAACACTGGTCTACTTATGTGAAGGTCCTACGGCTGCTTTCTTTGAGCGAATCGACGGAGCAATCCGGAATGCCAAACATGAAATACCGATTGATCGATGACACCCGAAGATGAAAGTCAGGCCCTTCCTGTCTCTGACCATTCGGAATTTTGAGCACTGGTCTTTGAAAAAGGTCAGCTTTTATAAATCCATACTTCTAAACGTAATAAAGTTCCTCATTTCATGATGCTGGATGCGTTTTGCCTCCGAACAAATTTTTTGAAATGAAAAAGCTTTACTTACTAATGATGTTATTTCTACTGGTGATCAGTAGTTCGGCACAGATCTTTAAACGGCTGGATTTCAGTCCGGTGACACTCTCTACATTTACTCAAAATGGATACCATGGGGCTGCTTGGGGAGAACTGAATGCTGATGGGTATCCTGATCTGGTCACCAGTCATGGGTTTCTATACCTTTCTGATGGTTCCGGAGGCTTCACCATATCTTTGATTGACACAGCCTATAGTAACAGTCTGAATCCTTCTACATTGCCAGGAGGTATAGCAATTGCCGACTACGATAATGATGGATTCAATGATCTGTTTATTGCCGGTGTACCAGCTGCACTCTTCCAAAATGATGGTACCGGTCATTTTATTAAAATCGTTGAAGGTGCGTTTGGCCATCCTGAGGATTCCTTACCCTCATGGACTGTAGCCGTTGCCGATGCGGATCTCAACGGTTTTGTAGACGCAGTGTTTACCCATCCGGCAGGTTTCATCCGTGGTATACAACCCAGACCTTCCTTACTGATGCTTAATCACAATGGTCTCTTGAACTTAGACACAACCTATGGCTTTACCAGCAATATCGGATCCTATACCACAGCCACCTGGATAGATTATGATGATGATCGCGACCAGGATCTATTTATCGCTTCCGGTCCCGCTAATAGTACAGGTCTGGATAGCTTATACACCAATGTAACCTCGGATTCAGGTTTTTTAGAAAACTTTCTTGAGCCAAGTAATCTCTCTTTTTCCCATGAACAGCAGAATGGGCAATTGTATAATGGAGTCGATCTGGACAATGATCTGGATATAGATATTATCCTTACTAACTATAATCGTGCTCCCAACCGGGTATATAAGAATGATGATGGTAATTTTTATGAAATAGAGGTACCTTTTACTGTAGATGGTCCAGCTTTAACCAACACCTGGGGAGATCTGGATAATGATGGAGACCAGGATGTAATCTTAAGTTATGATCTACGGGGTCCTTTGAATGCCTATCTCAATGATGGACAAGGCAATTTTACTTACGACCCTTGCATTATGGGACACCTTACGGGAGGTACCGGAATCGTCTTGGCCGACTACGACAAAGACGGACTACTGGATATGTATGAGTCCGGATGGTTTTTTTCCAGGGCACTCTTCCATAATATACTTTCAACTGAAAACAATTGGGTCCAATTTGATCTGGAAGGAACACAATCCAATCGCAGTGCTATTGGAGCAAAAATCTTTCTACAGGCGAGTATTAACGGAAAACAGATATGGCAAAGAAGAGATGTATCGACCCAAAATTCATTTAATGGACACAATGATCTCCGGCAGCATTTTGGTCTGGGAGATGCCAATACGATCGATAGCGTCATCATTTTCTGGCCAGGTGGATTAAATGATACATTCACCAATCTAAATACCAACAGTTTCTATCACATAATTGAGAATGATCAAATAACATCGAACGAAAATGTTGCGCCTCTCAGTGAAAATCGCATAAAAATATTCCCTAATCCATCAAAAGATACAATGCAAATCTTGTTCGACTCCTCAATATCAGGAAGTAAGATCCGTATCCTCGATGTGATGGGAAAACAGCTATTTCATAAAGCTTTGAGGGGTGAACAATCATTAGAACTTAATGTAAGTGACTGGCCAAGGGGAACTTACTATTTACATTCCATCGACAAGGTTGGAAATCAGTACCACAAGCCAATTTTAATACAGTAGGTTTTTTTTATCACACTATGGAGGTCATGGTTAAATGTTCTTGCAAGGTTGAATACCGTGACCTCCCTTCCTTTAACTAATCCTAATTTTTTCACAATGAAGAAACTAATAAAAATATCACTTCTAGTATCGATCATTGCATTTTACATAACTTGCCGGGATGAGAGCATGTCTCTATCTACGGATATTATCGAAAACCCTAAAGTATTGGACGTTTCGAATTCCAATAATGCATCAGACCTAATTGTTTTATTTAGGGTCAAAGAAAGTAATCTTACCATTACCACTGCCAGAGTTGGATTGGCAAAATCCTCAACGTATACAAGCTTTACAACCGAAGATGCCAAATCACTATCGGGTGCTAGTTTTGCCGAAATAAACAATATTGTCCCTAATAAATTGATCTCGGTCCGGCTACCCTCAAGTCTTTTAGATATTGATGGTGATCCCATCTCACATACAACCTCCTATAAAGTGGTCTACATGTTTGTCGCAGGTGGTTAGATATTATTGGATGAAAATACCATCGAGGCGAAATTTGGTACTGCCCATTTCCTTGATGGCCGGTACACCGGCACCTGGAATGACAACCGTTACAGCAATTTTCCTATTTCAGCAACACTAGGTGTGAACGGAGAAAAACTTAAAGGACCTTTTTACTACTCGGGAAGTTTCTCCTCCTGTTGTGGAGGTAGCAACGATGGCCAAATCTCGATAGAACTTGGTTCAGATGGAATTACATTAGGTGCATTCGTTTACGATCAATTTCTAGAAAGTTTCCAAGGCCAAAACTGTCCGGGAACCTACACAGGATCATGTACATTAAACAGTTTCTCCACGCTCGAAATTTCGTTTACTGGCAATGACTGTGAAGGAGATCATACCGGTGGCAAAATCGTATTATCGAAACAATTCTAGGAATAATTGGCACTGCTACATTCTTTCCGGAATTCGGTCGGAGTTACCCCTGTAATCTTTTTGAAATGTTGATAAAAAGTGGTTTTGTTTGAATATCCAATATCAAAATATATTTCTTTTATTGATTTCTGCGTGTCACTACGAATTTGTCTTTGAGCGTCATCTATTCTGAACTGATTAATGAGTTCAGGAAAAGAGCATAAAAATTCCTGATTAACAATTTGAGACAACTGATTTTTCGATATATTTAGTATGGCAGCAAATTGAGCGATAGAGATATTTTGCCGGTATAATTGATCCTCAATTAAATGGGATTTAATTTTACCGGCTATCTCTTTTGCAAGATCATCAGTAACACTCGAAGTACTGTACTTATGACCAAAGATGATTTTTTTATGCTTCTGATCATGCAATAAATAGGGAAAAAGGTGACTCAGTATAGCCAAGCCCAATAATGCAAGCGTTAAAAATGTGACAATCAGGTAATCCCATAAATCATTAAAAAAATCAAATGAATAAAATATCTTATACACAAAATACAGTGAGACATACAATGTGAAAATGGAGGCAAAAGCCGCGTACCAGTTCCACCTAAGTTGATCTATATATCCCTTCCATTTTCTCAATTGATTCCACAGTAAAAAAAGATAAAA
>JAGQWV010000674.1 GCA_020437045.1 Saprospiraceae bacterium
ATCATAATAGGAAGCATCGTGATAATATAAATAAGCCCAGAAATACGCAAATGAAATCAATGCGCTCGCAATGGCAATCCACTCGATACCCGGAGGACCAAACCTGGAAAGCAATTGTCCAATAATTGCCAGGCCCGCTCTTAGGATAATTCCTACCTGGAGAATTAATCGAAGCCAGAAGGCACGTTGACCCTGATAATGTTTGTTTGCAAAAATTTGCATCGCGCCATAAAATCTCTTTACATATGCTACAGTTTGCTTCTTAGTGCTTTCTCCCTTAAAATGGATAATAGTTGTCAGTGGAAAATAAATTATCTTATATCCTTCCTTTTTAATCCGGTAGGACAGATCAATATCCTCACCATACATAAAAAAGTCTTCATCCAGAAGTCCGCAAGCATCGATTGCCTTTCTCCGGATCAACATAAAGGCACCGGTTAAAACATCGACTTCATTAATTTTAAATTCGTCCAAATCACCGAGATAATAGGCATTGAAATAACCGGATTTGGGAAAAAGAGCTGACAAACCCAACGATTTAAACAAGGCTACCCGAGGACTAGGAAACCCCCTTTTAGACTCCGGCAGATAGTGACCGCTACCGTCTATCATCCGACAACCTAATGCTCCGGCATCCCCATGTGACTCCATATAATCAACACATAACTCCAGTGTATCTTCCTGCAGTATCGTGTCGGGGTTAAGCAACAGCACATATTCACCTTTGCTTTTTCCAATGCCCAAATTATTTGCTTTCGAAAAGCCCTCGTTGTGGGAATTAATTAGCAGTTCCAATTGGGGAAACTCCTTCTTAATAAAGTCTGTTGAGCCATCTGTCGAAGCATTATCGACAACGATCACCTCAAAGTCGAATGTAGTCGTACTTGAGTAGAGAGAGTGGAGTAGTTGCCGCAAGAAATATTTGACATTATAATTTACAATGATGATCGACAACTTCACGATCCCATCTGTTCCGCTAATCATTGCCATTTACTGCATAAGGCAACCGAGCTAGAATAGACCTGCCTAAAGTAATTTCATCAGTGTATTGAAGCTCTCCTCCAAAAGCAACACCCCGGGCTATTTGACTGATCCGAACTTGAGAAGTCTTCAACATTTTAGAGAGGTAATAAACCGTTGTTTCGCCATCTATCGTCGGACTGATGGCCATGATTATTTCATTTACCAAGCCCTTATTAACCCGGTCCAGAAGTGACTCGATATTTAATTGTTCCGGACCGACACCTTCTATCGGAGAGATAACACCCCCCAATACATGATAACCGCCACGATATTGTCCTGTTTCCTCAATGGCCATGATGTCCTGGATATTCTCCACCACACAAATCAGCGACTGATTTCGGGATTTGTCTTGACAAATAGCACAAATATCTCCATCGGAAAGATTGTGACAATGTATACAACGTTTAATTTCAGATACCGAATTAAGGGAGGATATAAAGTAATCAATCTTTTCCCGAGGTTGTGACAACATATGAATTGCTATCCTCAATGCACTTTTCTGACCGATCCCGGGTAAATCTGAAAATGCCTGTACGATCGATTCGAGATTTTTTGATTGAATCTTCATTAAACAAAAATAACAATTCCAGACATGAACACTGCTCAACTTTGGTGGGGAGGATGGGAAAGTTGTTATTTTCAACTAGTCGTTTGCAGGGAAAAAGTCAATGTCGGAGTTAGAATGGCGATTCTTTATTAATTTAGCGGTTTGTGATCAAAGTAAAGGTTAAAAATTTATGGCCCAGGTAATTAGAATGCCCCGACTTAGTGATACGATGGAAGAAGGGGTAATTGTTGAATGGTTGAAAAAAGAAGGAGACCAGGTAGAACCTGGTGATGTATTGGCTGAAGTCGAAACAGATAAAGCCACTATGGAATTGGAAAATTATCATGAGGGATATCTATTACATATAGGTGTTAAGGAAGGTCCGGTCCCGGTAAATGGGATTTTGGCGGTCATTGGAGATAAAGGTGAAGATTACAAAGCAGCTCTGGAGGCGGCTAAAACAGAATCAGATGATGCCACTCCGGCAGAAGAAGCAAGTAGCAATGGTGTTTCACAAGAGACGCAACAACCTGTCCAACCAGAAGTGAGTCACGATACTCCATCACCTGCACCAGCTCAAAGTACGACGGTTGTCTCTACCATTAGTGATGATCGGATTAAGGCATCACCCTTGGCAAAGAAAATGGCTCAGGATCGTGGTATCAACCTCAACCAGGTTCAGGGATCAGGAGATCAAGGACGAATTGTGAAACAAGATATTCTGGATTACAAGGAAGCTTCTGTACCTACGAGTCCATCAATGACAATCTCTCGGGAGAGTCAGGAAATACCGGTGAGTCAGATGAGGAAGGTAATTGCCCGAAGACTTAGTGAGAGTAAGTTTGGAGCACCCCATTTTTATGTCACCGTAGAAATCAACATGGATGAGGCTATCCGCACCAGAGGCCAGCTTAATGAAACCGCACCTCCAAAGATATCCTTTAATGACATGGTCGTTAAAGCGGTAGCATTGGCGTTGCGAAAACATCCATCGGTAAATAGTAGTTGGTTGGGTGACAAAATCCGGATAAATGGCGACATAAATATTGGTGTAGCTGTTGCTGTACCAGAAGGGCTACTGGTACCAGTGATACGAAATGCCGATTTCAAATCTTTTGCTCAGATAAATGAAGAGGTTAAGCAGTTGGCAGAATTGGCTAGAGCAAAGAAACTTCAACCTGAGCAGATGCAAGGCAATACTTTCACGATTTCCAATTTGGGGATGTTTGACGTTGACGAATTCACTGCTATTATAAATCCACCCGATTCTTGCATTCTGGCTATTGGATCTATCGTTCAAAAACCGATTGTAAAGAATGGTAATATCGTTGTAGGTAATCTGATGAAAGTAACTCTTTCGAGTGACCATCGTGTAGTTGATGGAGCTACCGGTGCACAATTTTTGCAAACCCTACGGTCACTTCTAGAATCTCCGGTGCGGATGTTATTGTAATAAATTATGAAGCCGAAGATGATAAGTCTTCGCTCTGTGATAGATACACAAAAGGCCATATCAAATGATATGGCCTTTTTAATTTTCTCTATTTTACTCTTCTGCTGGCTTTCTAAAGCATGATTCAGAGGAGTTCATTTGCAGCTGTTCCAGGGTTTTCCTAATAGCCTGAATTTCTATTTCCACTGTATTTAGTGCCTGGACGTGAAGATCCTGGGGTACCTGATCCAGCGTCCGGACCCTCTGGTTGAGGCATTTCTTTATCATTTGGTCCGGCAATGAAGAATTCAACCCTTCGATTCATGTACTGTTGCATTTCTTTTTGCTTATCAATACTGTGTGTAGCAGGTAGATCAGGCACGAGTGGTGCTTCTTCTCCACCATATTGAATAATGAATCTGTTTCTCGGAATATCGTATCGACTCACGATATAATCAATTGCCGCATTCGCTCTACGATATGACAGTACATTGTTGTAATCTTCGGGATTTCGATTATCCGCAAAGCCCTTCACTACCAAATTAATGTTCGGATGTGTTTGCAAGACTGTGGCAACGTGGTGAAGCTGACCATAAAATTCTGGCTTCACGTAATATTTGTCTAGATCAAAATGAATCATTGGCAGAAACCAGTCTGTACGAATATTGCTAATCTTAGCATTGATGATTTCATTGACCTGATCTTCTTTCAAATATCCGGGATCGGGTATATTGGCAACTCCACGTTCATCAACATCATAACCCGGTAAGCTGTAAGGTTCAGCATCCTTATAATCGGCTACTCCGTCATTATCACTGTCTAAGACGATTCCCCGGGTGTCGACGGGAGCTCCTTCAGGACTGTTGATCTCCTGATCCAGCATATCAATAACACCATCGCCATCCGTGTCCGTCAGGTCTAAAATCGGTCTTGCTTTCACTTCAGCCAAATCGTTGAGAGCTCCACTTAATGGATTCAACCAATAGAGTGGTTCAGTCCGATTATTGAAATCACCTAGATTAATACCTACCCTTACGGAAAGATAATGGGGAATATCAAGATTGTTTGTTTTATCATACTGACTTCTGAACTCGAAACCATCGTATAGGTCATTATCAGCAACAACGATTTGGTATTCCAGACCGACATTGACTCTTTGTGATAATTTACGAGAAACCCCAAGACCAAAATTAAAATGAGGAAACACCGTTTTTTCATTTCCCAGGGCGATGATTTTATCCTCCACCCCTCCAGGTGTTTCATAATCATTATCAAGTAGAGCCTTGAGCCGTTTTCGGGATTCTTTTCTACCATCTCCCGTTGAAAGATCCAGGCCACTGGTTACTCCTTCAAAATTATAAAGTGAATTGCCATTAAGTAAGTTGACTTTTACATCTGGAATATTAAGACCTACTCCCAATACCGCATAGGTATTCCATATGTTGCGATCCTTATGAAAAAGAAGATTTCCAATATTCAATACAGCCTCAACACTCCCCCCGATAATGGAGGTCTTATAATTTCGGTGAATTTGACCTCTATTGGCCACATAACCGGAAATCGGAGTGTTCTTATTCTGCTGATATAATCGTTCTACCTCGAGTGTAGTATATGAATAAGACCTAGCATCAAATCCTTTTGAAGATGAATACCATCCGTCCAGTCGAAGTGACAATGTGTAGTTAATAGCTTTTCGCAAATGCAATCCAAGGCCTATACCAGACGGAAACGGTGCCTCAACATCTCCCGAAATAAAAGAATGGCCGGCATGCACACCCAACTCCCACATGCTTTTGGGTTTGGCGGAGTAAGGATATTGTCCTTCCCTCCACTTTTTATTTTGTTCTGGATTGTCGGTTTGCTCATCATTGATACCCGATGCATTCTGGCCTATAGCCATGGACGAGAGTACCATAGAAAATAAGAGAACCAGGTAAAGAGATGCTTTCTTTGTCATAGGGATAAACTTTAAATTTCGGTTTTGTAATTCAGTACTACCCTCCCATCAACAAAAATATCGTTTTTTATCTAGCAGGCAAATAATATGACTCTTTTTTAGAAAGTGTAATCGTGTCCATAAAATTAAGTTATATTTGATTTTTATTTAATATGTTATACAATGAAACCTGCTTCATTACTGACAAATTTGGCCATTAATGACATTTTGAGCAGATCTCAAACCGATGGTGAGCAGATACAGCCTGATTCTTCCTCAAATATTTCCGTCCAACTCGTGGTACTTGAGGAAACTTTAGGTAAAGCCATTACTAATTGTCTGGCAAAATTCCAGTTTCCATTTAAAAAAATTCAGCTCAAAAGTATCAGTGTTCTAAGAGAGGGCCTCAACTCTTTTGATATAATACCGATACTCAAAGAAAATCTTGAGCAGGATATTCAAACCATCGTAGTCGGTAGTCGGTCCACGACCTTTAAGGCATCTTTTGATTCACTACAGTTTGGTGAAAAGTTTTTTAATGCCTCCATCGTACAGCCCTCCGCTGGCACCGGAATGGATAAAATCATACTCGATGTAAAAAGGCCCTGGTTGCAAGGATTATTTATTCTAGCCAATCAAGCGCACTTATCAGATCCAAAATTTCTCGCCCAATCTGAATCAGAAGGCTTGCGATCCATTAGATTGGGTACCGTCCGGTCAGAACCAGGATGGATTGAACCCGAAATCAGATGTTCGGAATTATTTGGTTTGAGTCTGAATGCATTAAAAAACAGTGAAGCACCCATTCAAACTGAGATTTCTTCCACGGGATTGGCTGCCGATGAAGCCTGTCAACTGCTATATTATGCAGGCAGGTCAGAACGCAACCGCATTACTGTTATTCATGATTTCCTGCCATCAACCAGCAAAAGTCCCATTGGGGTAAACCTTCTTGCCACATTTATCTGGTACTTTCTCCATGGGCTGAATTTTCGATCGACACATCCCCAAACAAAGCTTACCAACATGAAGAAATTTTCCCTCGATGATACCGTCCAGGGGCATCACCTTTCCTTCTACAAGGATGAATCTGAACAGAAATGGTGGTTAAAAAGTCCTTTCCCAGAGCGAATTCTCTCAGATAGAATGCCATTAATTGCCTGTGATTATAATGATTATCGTATGGCGGCCAATGAACAATTATTGACCGAGCGATTAAATGGCTGGTTTCATTTATATGAAAATACGGACTTAAAGAACCAAGGTCTCTAATTTCATCGATCTGGACCCCTTAACCAAAAAAGTGGTATTCTGGTAGGCCAAAAGGTTTGATTCTTCGGCTAATTGGGCTGTATTTAGAAACTTTTGGACTGAAATTTTACTCCTTGAAAGATCGCATTTACTGAAGTTTTCCCCTACCAGGATGATTTTGCTGAGATTCATTTGTAAAACGATATCAGCTATTTCCTGATGCATAGCCAATGCTTCACTCCCCAATTCAAACATATCTCCCAGGATGATTACTTTATCAGTTGCAGGTAGTTTGTTAAAAAATTCCAATGCACGCTGCATACTGGTCGGATTGGCATTATAAGCATCCAGATAAAAGGTATTATTTCCCTTCACCACTATTTGCGAACGATTTTGCTTTGACTGATAGGCTTGAAGACCCTGGCAAATCGACTCAACAGGCACTTTCAAAACTCCCCCAACGGCAATGGCTGATAAAATATTCAGAATATTATGATCACCATACAAGCGAACCCGGCAATTATAATCCGCCTGTTCTGTATGCAAATGAACATTTATTGAATCCTGCTCTGTTACAAAGTCTACCGACAGTAGTGGAGGAATATGATCACGGTCAAAATAGAAACTTTGACTGAAGGTAGCTGCTTGCAATGATGAAAGTGAAGGTTCTTCCCTGTTGATTAATACCATTCCATGGTGTGCATCTACATACCGATATAGATCCATTTTAGTATTCCAAATATTCTCCTCACTACCAAAGCCCTCCAAATGCGCCCTACCAACATTGGTTACTAATCCGATATTAGGAGCGGCTATTTGACATAACCAACCAATTTCTCCCGGATGATTGGCCCCCATCTCCACCACTGCTATTTCAGTGGCCGGAGTCATTTGCAACAAGGTTAGGGGTACGCCTATGTGGTTATTGAGATTACCCTGTGTTGCAGTAATTGAATACGATTGGCTTAAAACGCTACTGACCAATTCCTTGGTCGTTGTTTTTCCATTCGTACCGGTAATACCCAGCACCGGAATATCAAATTTTGTCCGGTGATAATGGGCTAGTCGCTGCAAACACGATAGCGTATTTGGCACATAATAACATTGGGGTTTATCCTTTAGATCCTCCCGATCGACTATTGCCCCAATTGCACCTGCATCGATAGCACTTTCGGCATATTCATTACCATCAAACCGATCTCCTTTCAAGGCAATAAACAACATACCCGTCAAATCCCGACGTGAATCTGTGCTAACACCTGTAGATCGGAGGAATAATTGGTAAAGTTCATCGATAAGATACATATGGTAAAAATAAAAAAAGTCCCACCTTGTTACCGGTAGGACTTTTATTACTAGAAAAAGCTCTAAATTTTCTATTACTTATATTTACGTTTAGTCTTAGACTTGGTGGATTTGAAATAATTTCCACCTTTACTGCTGTTTCCTCCTGGTGATCCCAGACGGTCCATGGCGCATCTAAAACCAATGGTCTTATCTGATTTATTTTCATCTTTAAAGCGACGGGCTCCAGGAGCCAACCAGAACAAACGATCTGCCCATGATCCTCCCTTGATAACCCGGGATTCGCTATTAATCAATGTAGTATTACCGTAGTCATACACTGCATAGCTATCCTCATCACCATCATGATAATCTAACAACTCAGCTCTGTGGTAATTGTCACGTCCTGCGGCATCCGTTGAGTCGATTAAACGAACAGGAAGTCTACCTAAGCTATCTTTTTCGGCAATCTTACCCTCATCGTCTTTCACGATTTCATAAAATTCATTACCCCGGTAAGGGTTGATATCATGCTGATCCTCATCCCGTAATGTAGTGGATGTCATCGGACGATATACATCGGCTACCCACTCATTGACATTACCCGCCATATTATATAAACCGTAATCGTTAGGCCAGAAAGAACGAACTGGTGCGGGATATGGAGAATTATCGTTTAGCTTACCAGCCAATCCCATATAATCTCCTTTACCTCGCTTGAAGTTAGCCATCATCTTTCCTTGGTTCTTATCATGTCTCTTGTATCTGGCGGTATTACCATCCCAAGGATAAATTCTCCGTTCACTGATCAATTCATCTTGCTTGGCTACCCGTTTTCCGATCAGACCCAGGGCAGCATACTCCCACTCTGCTTCGGTTGGTAAGCGGTAGCTTGGAACGAAAATACCATCTTCCGTACGCACATTTCTTTCACCTCCTGTTACTTCATCCTTCAGATTTTTCTTAACGTTCCCCTCATATTGTCCGGCGAGATATGCTTTCGTATTAAAGTTATCTGCATCCTTCTGCTCCGGATTAGGATTTAAAATCCCCTTCTCAATCATCAACATCTCATTTACCCGGTCCGTACGCCATTTGCAATATTCAGAAGCTTGTTTCCAATTAACACCCACTACTGGATAATCATCGAAGGACGGATGACGGAAATATGTTTCTACCAGCGGCTCATTATAAGCCAGTTCTTCCCTCCACACCAGGGTATCCGGCAAAACTTCCTGAAACCGTTTTGGATAGCTTTCACCAAAAGTCTGACGAGTCCAGAATACAAAATGCCGATAGTCAATATTCGCAATCTCTGTTTCGTCAATATAAAATGACGGCACAGTGACCCTGCGGGGAACATTATTCCACTCGAAGGTTACGTCTTCCTGAGTAAGGCCCATGGTGAAGGTACCTCCTTCAACCAAAACCAGGTTTGGAGCCGTGATCTGGCCCTTAAAATCTGTCTTCTGGAATCCTCCCCATTTCTGATCATTATACTTCCATCCGGTGGTCGAGGATCTTTCAGACTCCTTACAACCCACGCCCACGATTCCAATCAAGGCAAAAAATAAAATCAATCTAGTGTACTTTCCCATTGTTCTTTTTTGAAATAAATCCGCTAAAATATGATACTTAGTATGATTCAATTTGGTTAACGAATGATCGGTGCAGTCTATTATCTAAATAGATTGAAACAGTCATTATATCTTGATTCTTTTGGTTCACTAACAAAGTTGATAATAAAACTAATCTCATGTGCTCCACCTGAATTACGCAATTTTGAAAGGGTAACGTCATAGGAATAGGATAACCGGTATTTATCTTTCCTCCCTTCAACTGAAAAGATCACAGAGTCTGGGTTTGTACTTGAGTGCCTATACCAAAGTCCGGCTCCGACCAAATAATACCTAAAAATCGTGCCAATATTAAGCTGCGAAAGCCTCCCCTGTCTGATGTATTGCAAACCCGGAGACATGAAAACATCCGATTTACCACGTAGCTTGACTAAATCAATTTCGGTACCAGCATGCAGTGAAAGACTTAGCGGCAATCCGGAAGCAGAAAGCTGATCATTGACCTGCAGAAAAGAAAACTGAGGAAAATTCAAATGTTTTAATGCAAAGCCCGCATAGAAATGTTCGTTAAACATCACCAGACCTGCGATTGCATCCAAAACAGAAACGCTATTGCCCCCCTCCGGACCAATCTCCTCTGTAGGATAGGGAAGTCCGCCGGGACTGGTCGCCCCAAATTCTGGATCAAGTTGATCGGAAAAGACAAGCTTTGCCCAATCAATTCTGCTACTAATCCAAGCTGCGGCCAATCCTAGACGCATCTGAAGATTATTCCTGAATTTGACATTGTAAGAATATGAGCCCTGTACAACTGTCGTCTTATACAAACCACGTCCGGCGTCATCTGCTAAAATGGTCAAGCCAAATCCACTATTGATGTAAGGAAAAAATTGATCATAGGAAGCTGCATATGTGACATATGCCTGATTGATCGATGGCCACTGATTTCGATAATTCAATGCAATTTTTGATCCCTCTGTGATTCCTGTAAGGGCTGGATTCAGATGCAATGGTGCAGTGTAAAACTGGCTGAAGACCGGATCCTGTGCATAAATCTGCAATCTTCCAAACAAAAGAAGAATCAAAATGCAGAACAGGCTTGCCAGTTGTCTTGAGTCGTCCACTATCATTCGCATCCCAATAATAACGCAAAAACACGGGGTTTGTACTCTGTGAGCCCATTTAAAAACTTATCATGGTTTCTATCTTCCATACCTTATTAAAGTGCCAGATGGTTAGCATTCTGTTCATTATCATTTATCGGAATGACACTGGCCGCCCAAAAGAGGTTATCGAATCATTGGTTTGCTTTGCTTACCGATATTATTTATTAGCATACAATCCCAAGCAACACCTGAACACACACTCGTTATATAAAGACTTTTTCAAGAAGTATGCAAGTATAAAGGACCAGCAAGCAGAACGATAGTTCAGCAATTCCAACGATTTCCAATGGCAAAACCCTCAAATCCTAAAGCTAACCTGCAATATTCATCAGCGACATTTCCAGGTTTTAGAGCTTTTTGAGTCTGAAATAAATTATTGCTATTTCCTAATGCAAGGATTGAGTTTAATTTTGCACATACTGTATTTTCTAAATCGACCTTGATTCACCATCCTACACAAACATCAGGCCACGACTCCAGCGCTATCCGGCAGGCCGGATTTGTCATCTCTGTTATGTTATTGGCCATCTGGCAAGTGGCTTTATTCCAGTATACCCTCAAATGGGATGCCATGGATATTACATTACCCTGGAGATACTTTGTAGCCGACGCGATTTATCAGAATGGTACCATGCCCTGGTGGAATCCATTTCAACATC
>JAGQWV010000675.1 GCA_020437045.1 Saprospiraceae bacterium
AACTCTTCACTTACGAACAGACCCTCTTGAGTCATTCTGGTATCATCGACTGTAAGAAGATGCTCAGATCCCCAACCGGTAACCACGGAGTTAGTTATGGTATGATCGGCCTCCTTCATCGCCTCATAGGTGGGCAAGGGAACCGATCGCCATGTATTTACTTTTCCGTCGAAAATAGCGTTTGCGTATACCTGGTGCAACCGCTCGTACTTGGGAAGAAAAGTGTCGTAGGAGTACTCATCATTGATCCATAATATAATTAAAATAGTGCAGGCAATGCCAATGGCTAAACCAATGATATTGATGGAAGAATAGAGCTTGCTTTTCCAAATGTTGCGAAACGTAAGACGTAAAAAACTTCTGAGCATCTGATCGAAATTTTGTGGTCGTTTTACTAAAGGACTTGTACGACCTGCAAAAGGTTGCAGTGATGCCAGAATTTTCTACGGATAATGCCTTGATACTCTTTTCTAAGCTCACCTTAGAGCGTAAACATTTACTGTAATTTATCGGTAATTTAAATTTTAGAAATTACGAGACCGAAAGTTTCCTTACTACTCGATCAACCTAGATTTGATGTTAATATGCAGTATTATTTATTGAAATCCAGCTTAATGTTCCATGAAGTCTCCTGATAAAAAAGCAATTCTATCGTTTCACCCATGTAGTTGAGCGTAAAACCAAAGGGAAATTTAGATATGATCACTTTGGTGGAAGTGCCATCTTTTGTTCTTGAGAGGAGGCTGCCGGTAGTGAGATTTAAAGTAAAATCAGGATTCTGTTGAATTCTACCTTTGTGTTGAATTTCAAAATACAATGCATTTTCGTCGGTATTACCTTCGTGTTCCTGTACTCTTACTGATAGTACCTCTGGAGATTTATACAAGAGTTTATAAGGCGATTCATGTTCACCGATGTATTTATCTTTCGACCAGAAACCTGTTTGCTCTTTGGTCTGACCGCCAGGTAGAACTACGGTCCATTTTCCCTTACCATCTTTCATGCCCTTTACAAATTCTCCAGTATAGACATCTCCGTTAGCCCACGTGTATGTTCCTGTGCCATGCGGTAACCCTTTTTTAAAGGTGCCCTCATAAGTGTCCATGCCTTCTGCCAGACCTTGACCATTAGCTTGCCCTTTCTTACAGTCACCGGTATATTTTCCCTGCAATGGTTGCAAAAGTACTTCGCAATTATTTTGACTAAAAAGTGGAATGAGGCAGGTAATCATTATAGCCACCAACAGAGTTCTCTTATTATTTACCGGTAAATTCATCCTATTGTATCTATTAATGAAATATCTCTAAGTTAGTACAGATATCCTATAAATTCTAACAATCCTGTAATCTGTCAGGATATGGCTATTAGATAGCTTTCAATCAACTTATCCATTCGTATCTCAATCTCGACCGGTTAGAGTTTCTGACCGTTTTCTGTAAAATCGATCTTTGCAATACTTATGGCTTAATCTGCTGATTTATTTTTCTTTCTTTATCCGTTCCGTCAGCCAGTTAATCATTTTCAATTGCATCTCTTCTGAAAAGCGATTATAATCTTCCGGAAAGTACAACTCCAGATGATCACCCCGTTTAAAAAGATCATACACCTTTTTCACTTCTCTTAACTGCCCTTGTAAATCTGAGAAGGAAGCATATTGATCCCAGGTGGGGGCAATCACCAGCACCGGCCGGGGTGCTATGGATCCAATCAATTCATTTACATCATAGGGAATTCGATCTTCATGTCCGATAAAAAAACCGAGGCGAGGTATAAGCCCATGTAAATGTGAATATTC
>JAGQWV010000676.1 GCA_020437045.1 Saprospiraceae bacterium
CGATTATTTCCATTTTCGATAAAATTCTTTTTGGCTATTTTATAAGCAGTGGAAATTCCATCTGCTCCAGCCGTTGCTCCACCAGCAGTCAGTTGATTGATGGATTCCAATATTTTTTCCTTGTCATTGCCGCCTACCCCATCGAGCAGTATACCGCTTGCACCGGCATACGTTACGATACTCACCCGATCTTGTGGTCGTATTTGATCGATCAGAAGGCGAAAAGAAGAAATTAGCAGAGGTAATTTATTGGCTTGATTCATACTCCCCGAAACATCAATTAGGAACACTAAATTAGAAGCCGGTAAAAAATCCGTTTTTATTTTTTCACTTTGAACTCCAATATGTAAAAGATGATGATCCGGATTCCACGGACACACTCCCATTTCCGTATAAATGGCTAATGGATCTTCACCCTTTGGCTCCGGATACGAATAGTCAAAATAATTTACCATCTCTTCAATCCTAACCGCATCTACCGGGGCTTTTACTCCTTGCGTAATAAATCTTCGAATATTGCTGTAGCTAGCTCTGTCAACATCAATAGAAAAAGTTGATAATTGCTGCTCGTCGGTACTCACAAATCCATTTTCCTGAATTAAATCATAATCTTCGGTATTCCAATTAATAATTTCTTCCGAAGGTGCTATTTGACGCATCGATGGAGCCGGCATTCCAACTTCCGACTGATATTTATGCCTGGTACTTCCTGACATTCCGGTCACCACCACTTCGTGCAATGCGGCACCAATCTCCATTTGCACGTTTAAAGTCTGGCTGGAATCAATCTGAAATTTTTGTTCGGTAAAACCAGTCATCCTGAATATCAGGGTACACTTTTTTTGAGGTATTTCCAACTTATAGTACCCTTCAAAATCCGTCACGGTTCCGATCCGGGTCCCCTGTACATTAATAGTTGCACCAATCGCAGGATTGCCCGTATCACTTTCCGTGACACGTCCTGAAATCAGGTAATGTGAAGAATTATAATTCAAGAATTGTAACCCAAAAAGGCAGCAGATAGCAATTAAAATAGTTTTCATGGTTAAACATTTTATTAATGAGATACATCTACCTGATTAAAATGCATAACTGAACTAAAAAAAATTAACCTACATTTAATCCGTGACATTTATAAAGCGTCATATCGACCACGATCTAACGGATCTGCAACTGATCAAAAAGTATCAGGAAAATGGTGATACCCAATTCATTTGGGACCTCTATCAGAGATACCTTGAACTGGTATACGGTGTTTGTCTTAAATATCTAAACGACGAAAACGATGCTAAAGATGCCAGCATGGAAATCTTTGAGGTACTGACAAAGAAGTTAAAAACCCATCCGGTAGAGAACTTTAAAAGTTGGCTATATATCGTTACAAAGAACTACTGTCTGCAAATTTTAAGAAAAGAAAAACATATAGTAGAACGTCAGACCGATAGCGATTTTGTGCATTCCGAGACATTTTTGCATCATGATAATGAGTTTGATCTGGTGGAGCCTCATGCAAATCTTTATAATTGTATGCAAGATCTTCCGGAAGGTCAACGTATAAGTATTCAATGGTTTTATTTTGAAAAAAAATCTTACGAAGAAATAGCGATGATAATGGAATTGACAAAAGATCAGGTAAGATCACATATTCAGAATGGAAGGAGGAATTTGAAAAACTGTTTGAACGGGAAGGATAATGGCTCTACCTAATCAGGATATTAAAATTTTATTGGTTAAACTGACATCCGGGACTATCACCCAGGAGGAAAGAACAATGCTGGAGCGAATTGCGCGGGTGGATCCCTTTGTCGCAGATGCTATGAAGGGCTATCTTAAAGTGAAGACCAACCAAGTAAAAAACCTGGAACAATTGGGTGATCTTATTCAGGCAAAAGCCCGTAAAGAAAGGGCACCTGTTCCTTTATGGAGATGGCGTATTGCAGCGGCAATTCTGCTGTTGATAGGCACAGTCAGTATAATTTATTTTATAGGGCAACCCGGAATAAATCAGAAAGAGCAGGTGGCGGTCGTTTTACAGTCAGAAAAACAGGAGGAATACGTCTATGACCAAGGAGCTGAATCGAAAGAAGAGTATATTTCCAGAGCTCAACCAGCACCTAAACCGGAAATAGTCCCTACCCGGGATGCCGCAGCTAGGAAGAGCGAAAATTCACAATCCGGTTTGAGAAAAACAGCTCCAGCTGATTTACCCCAATCTTCCGCTGCTGAAACAGACGAAGTTTTGGCAAACAGTGATCTACATGCAGAGAAAAATTCGATTCGGTTGCTCGAGGGAAGAATCTTTGATGATATCGGTTATCCCCTCATCGGTGCCAGAATCTATCTTAGTAAAAAAGATAGTTCTATCTATACTGATTCAGATGGTCGTTTCGTACTAGGTGCCCTAGATACTTCCGAGCACCTAAGCATATCCTATACTGGATTTGAAACCAAGAAGATCGAAAAAGTGGAACCAGAAGCCATAGAATCGATTGTTCTTGAGGAAGATCAAACCACCCTCGACGAAGTTGTGGTACTCAACACAGGAATATCTAATTCCAAAACATCAAAAAGAAAATCGAATGCAGGAGCAGCTGAAATTGAGCCGACTTCAAATGATGCCATTCCCACTAATGGTTGGCCCCGATATTATGCTTACATCGAGCAAAATAAAAAGAAACCACAGGCAGCGAAAAAAGCTAAGGTAGCCGGAGAGGTTCAACTGGAATTTTTGATAGACGAAAATGGTCGACCAAAAAATATTCTTATTCAAAAATCACTGGGCTTTGGCTGCGATCAAGAAGCAATTCGACTAGTGCAAGAAGGACCTTCATGGAGCATTCCACAGAGTCGCGAACAAAAAATCCAACTCAGCATACGATTCTAGGTTCTCAAACAAGGTCAGTTAAACTACCAAACAGATCCTAATTCAAATACCCTTCCCCGGATCATCGTAACCGGTGCTGTTGCTGAGGCATCGATGGTAATATCCGTGTAGGGTTCTCTCGGAAATACGAGGTCAGTCAAAATTGTTCTGCCATCATCGGCAAATAATTCTACCGAAGCCACATCAAAAAACAAGTGCATTTTAATCGTCCCGGGTCTATAGTAACAAGGGGCTACATGCCGTCCCGGAAAATCGGCGCTAAAATCAGAAGTACCAGCAGTGAGTCGATCTATGAAATATTCATTTTGATTTGCATTATAACCAATATAGAGCAAGTCTCCAACGGCATTAAATACTTCTACTTTCAAGTCTCCACTATCGGGTCTCTCAAATTCCAATTGCACTTCATATCTGCCGTTTCGATTTTTCACATTTTCCATAAGCGATAAATCTTCACGATGCACTCCCCTGCTAAAAGCCACGGCCTCTTTTCTGATGGTCGTAACTGTGGGAATCGGAATAGTGATCAAATGCATACCGGAATCATCTTTAGACAAATTTAATAAGCGAGGCAGGGTCATACATCCTCGCCAGGGTGTTGTGGGCAATGCCTGTGCATATTGCCAATTATTCATCCAACCAATCATGGTTCGCTGACCTCGTTTGTTAGGTGCGTCAGACCAGGTGACTCCGGCATAATTATCTTTACCGTAATCCAACCAATTCGGCGCTTGCGAGGGACTTGAATTGACGAAAGTTTTTCCATCAAACCTGCCAATAAAATATTGAGTGCCAGACCCTCCATTAGGGTTACCTCTATTACGACTTACCAACAACACCCATTCCTACTGTCCTTCAAATTCCAGGGGAAACAGGTCCGGACATTCCCAGGTTCCTGCTTGATCTTCGAAGGTAAATTCACTCACTTTTTCCCAGGCACGTAAATTGATTGAATTATAAATAAATATCCGGTCAGAAGCTGCCAACACCAGGACCCAGCGCTGTGAAGGTTCATGCCAAATTACTTTGGGATCCCGAAAGTCCCTGATTCCCGGGTTTTTAATCACCGGGTTATCCGCAAATTTTGTCCAGGTCCTCCCCTTATCAACACTGTACGCAATGGCTTGAGACTCCACATCATTCCGACCCTGAGCTGCCGTCTTTGCATTGTGATAGGTAAAAATGGCAATTAAAGGAGGATTAGCCGGACTACCAAATCCACTACTATTCTTCCAGTCGACTACGGCACTTCCAGAATAGATCTCTCCCAGGGAGTCAGGTTTTATAGCGATGGGCAACTGCTGCCAGCGCATTAAATCGGAACTTACCGCATGCCCCCAGGATCGTGAGCCGGCTGTCAAATCATCCGCATAATACTGATAGAATAGATGATATTCACCCTCATAAAACACTAACCCGTTGGGGTCATTCATCCACATCTTTTCTGGCGTAAAATGATACTGAGGACGGTAATGCTCATGATATAAGGAAACTGCCTG
>JAGQWV010000677.1 GCA_020437045.1 Saprospiraceae bacterium
ATTCCAACCAGTAGATGTTCGCATGGGTTATGTTGAATAATTTTAATAAGATTTTTGATGAGGTCCGAGGCGCAAAACGCAGATGTAGCCGTAGCTACAGCGAGTCTTTGCAACGAAGGAAATCGCAAAAAGATATTTAAATTAACGGCAATAATCGATGCGAACATCTACTAGGTATCTTAGTCTTGGTAAGTTTTTTTCATTTACCCACTAAAAATGAATAAGAACCAAAATTAAATATGAAGTAGACCTCGAATCCCTGTTTAATCTCATTCCAGAGGTAAACATCACGCAATTAGCCAAACTAATTAAGATGAATCCAGGGTTATTAAGACAATATGTATCTGGTAGCAAAAAAGCCTCAGAAAAACAGACTAACAAGGTAATGCAAGGCATAAAACTGTTAATTGAAAAACTGAAATCATTGCAAATAACAGCAGCTTAGAAAAAAGCACGCCATATAAAAAACGGTCATGACGTCAGGAGGTTAAAGGTCCTTAGAAAAACAATCATCAGCATGTCAAAAACTAAATTTCAGCCGGATAAAACCGGCGGCTACCGGACTGGAATATTTATTATTGTCTTTATTAAAAACCAATTGGCCCACTAAATCGAGATCCCAACTTTGGGCAACAGATACCGTCAGATTTGGACTGATAAATAACGGATGGCTGGACACCGGACTATAAATCAGTGCTAAAGAAGAATTAATTAAGGGTGTGATGGGGTATCCAAAACTGGTCATTATCGCATGTTTGAATGGATACAAATTTTTAGCCGACAGCTGGAAAGAAAACAAATCAGATAAACTTCCGGAAGTGCGACCATTGCTATTGTACAAATATCCGCCACTGATGTATAAACTATTGGCAAAGGAATAATCTATGGATGCGGTCAAGGCAAAACTATTTTTTCCCATGGCGTCATCGGCAAAGAAATAGCTCCATTCCCCTTTAAATCCGGCTGTTTTTAAATTACCGGCCCATCCGCCGCCAACCACCCAGTTATTCTGAGAAAAACCGGTCAATATTTGAAAATCATATTGCTTCATATTCCATTTATACATGGTGGCAATGACCCGCTCATCCCAGGTACGACCCGCACTGGCAGCAATTTCTATACTCGAAGCAAATCCCAAATAATATTTTAGCCGGAATGCATCGGATCCCGGACGTTCTTCGTAATCAAAATCGGTAAAACTAAATGCATTAAACAGGTCATTGGGATTCCAGGTGGTGCTGATGCCCCAGTTGATCCGTTGCCTGCCCAGCCTTGCTTCCCAATTGCCTTTGGTGTATTGCATATAGGCCCGGTCAATGGTACTATTTACCAGCCAATCCTCCTTATTGATCAGATGGGCGGACAGATCGAAATAAGCATTATTACCCGTTTCAATCTGATCAGCAAAAGCCGGATTCAATTTGACCAGATCGCCATAAAAAATACGATTACGAAAATCGACTGCAACTTGAAAATGATCGGATGGCTCGTAGCGTATGTTGATCCGGTTATGGATTAAATTATCCAGTAAATAAGTATTAAAACCGTCGATTTTAATCACCGTCTGCAATTGTTTTACATAGCCGTGAATATCCCAGGGTGATTCTTTCTCTTCGTCCTGGGCAGAAACCGTTGCGAATGCAAGACCTGTAATTATAATTATAAATGTGATTCTCATTTTTTCAAGAAATTCGTACTTCCTTACCGTTAAGCTTAGGAAAAACGACAGCAAAAATATCGCTCACCCGCACCCCACTGACTCCCCTGGAAGGGGAGAACCTGCCGCCCTCGCTGTTAAATAGAGTGATTGAAAGGTAAGCGAAAAAGTCCCCTTTTAAGAGCCGTCCCAACATTCATCGTCGGGAGATTGAGGGATCATGCTTACCTAACCTCATAACTTAACGACATTGATTCTAAATTCTAATATTCGTCATTCTAAATTCTATATTCGTCATTCAAATTAATTTCCCACTCTGCAAAGTGCGGCAACTCATTCGTCATTCTCAATTCTATATTCGTCATTTAAAAAATTCGTCATTCACTTCAGAATATCGCTTAGCACTTTCCCATCTTCAATGGTGATGACTCGTCGGGCCCGGTCGATCACTCGCTGATCATGAGTTGAAAAAACAAAAGTGATCCCCTCCTCGGCATTGAGCCGTGCCATAATATCCAGCAGATTGCTGGTGGAGGCGGAGTCCAGATTGGCCGTGGGCTCGTCAGCCAGTACAAATGCTGGTTTCGGGGCCAGGGCCCGGGCGACCGCCACCCGTTGTTGCTGCCCTCCGGATAGTTCCGCCGGTTTATTAGACATCCGGTCTCCCAGACCAACCGCTTCCATAAGTTCATGGGTACGCTTATCCCTTTTCTCCTGATCGATATTTTGCAGAAGCATTACAAATTCAACATTTTCCTTGGCAGTTAGCACCGGAATTAAATTATAACTTTGGAATACAAACCCGATATGGGTCTTACGAAAATCGATCAGTTGATTCTCACTCAGATTGGAGAGATCAGTACCATCTACGATAATCTTCCCTTTCGTGGGACGATCCAATCCACCAATAATATTGAGTAAGGTTGTTTTTCCCGAACCGGAGGGTCCCACAATCGCCGTGAATTCACCCTGACGAATTTGAATGGTCACACCGCGGAGTGCCTCTACCGGCACCTTTGTCTCATGATAGGTCTTATAAACATCGTGTATATCAACAACAATTTTATTTGTAGTCATTACTTATATTTTTCGAAGTGCTTCAACTGGTTTTAAACGTATGGCTTTGAGAGCGGGGTAAATCGAGGCAAGGATCGCGGTAATCACCACGGCCACGACAATGGTAAAAAAGGTCTCGGCGGTAAGGGAAGGTCGGACGACATCAGACATACCAAATTCTTCTAAGGCTTTGCTCCAATTTGACAAATCAATACCCACCTTGTGTAAATAAATCGTAGTCAGATATCCAAGTAACATACCGATCGGAGCACCAATCAAAGCGATGAAAATGGTTTCTAAAACCACCATAAAAAATACTTTTAACTTATTCATTCCCACCGCCATCAACATACCCAACTCCTTAATTCTTTCCAGGACGGCCATCAGCATGGTATTGATAATACCAAAAATGAGTGCCAGCATAAAAATGACGGTCATGATGATCATATTGATCCTGATCTGAGAATTAAAAAGCTCCAAATCCGGTGAAATTTCTTTATAGGTCTCCACTTTCCAGGGGCTAAATTGAGTTTTGAGCTCCTTGGCAATTGACTCCGTCTGATCGAAATCTTTGACCAGCATCGCTATCTCATGTGCCCCCTCCGCCGGCACATCTGTCAGTCGACGCATATCTTCAATCTGAGCAAATACATAGAGTTCATCGCTGGTGCGATTTACGGTTTTATAGATACCGGCGATCCGGAAGGCTCCGGTAGAAATATCCCCATGTATATTTTGAAAGGTCAATACCACCTTAGATCGCAAACCTACTTTCAGCTTTTCCGCTGTTCGTTGGCTCAACAAAATTTGATTCCTTTTATCACTCTCAAAGCCCGAACCTTCGATAATTTTCCCGGAAATATGGGTCACAGAATCTTCCTGTTGAAGATCAATACCTTTAACCATGACCCCCTGAGCCGCGGCGCTGGAAGCAAGCATCCCATTCACTAACAAACGTTCTGTCACGGCCATGATTTGAGGATCAGCCTGCAATTTGTGCACCATGGCTGTGGCTTCCGGCATAAAAAGCCGGACTTCAAAATCAGTCTTAAATAAGCTATCGTGGATCTGGATATGGGAGGTCTCATTTTCAATAATGTTGGAGACATAATTATCTACCTGTCCCCGGAAAAAACCCAATAAAAAAATTAACGCCCAGATCCCAATGACCACCGAGCCAATGACCACCAGACTCCTCGTACGGCTTCTCCAGATATTTCTCCAGGCTATTTTTGGTATCATCATGTTGGTCTGGTTTTACGATCAAGCCCGCATGGCTTCGACCGGTTTCAAATTCTTGATTTTAAACATTGGATAGATCGCCAGGACGGTGATCATAAGAAAAACTACCAACGCCTGACTGAGAAATATACCCGGATCAATGCTAGCCGGGAGGACCGGTTCGACTCCGAATTTTTCATAAGCCGAAGCCATATCACCAGTCATTTCAATTGGATTTTTATAAAAATGATAGACAATTGGAAAAGAAAATATTATACCTCCAATCGTGCCAATGATGCCCAGAAAGATCGTCTCCAACCAAAGCATTAGATTTAATTGGGAGGTATGCATTCCAATGGCCTTGAGGATACCAAACTCATATTCCCGTTCCTTCACCATCATTAATATGGTCCCGAAAATGCCAAATCCGATAATCAGATAAAGCACCAGCAAAATGACCTGTGCGCCAGCCGTATCTACTTCTCGCGCCTGCATTAAATCAGGCATCATTTCCTGGTAATCCAGGGCCTCATATTCATCTCCCAGTTCTTGTCTGATCATGGCTACCGTTTTCCGGATCGCACCGGGATCATCGGTATCAACCACCAGTGTTGTCACTAATCCTTCCGTACCGTAAAACCATTTGGCCTTTTCCAGATCGATATAAATCATCTGCTTGTTTAATTCCGGCGAACCAAAATGAACTAATCCACGAACGGGAAATTTTCCCGCAGCATTAATTCCATGATATCCCTGACTAATGAGAATTAAGGTATCTCCTAAATTGACTTTCAGATACTTGGCCAGACCTTCAGCGATCAACGCGCCTTCATCTCCATTTTGGAGATAATCACCCTGAGCGATCCGGGATCGGGTTTTGGTCAGCCGGTCTTCTTTTTCCGGGTCAATGCCAACCACCAGGGCCCCTTTCGTAAAAGTTCCAGAGGAGGCCAAAGCAAAACTTTCCACCCTTTGTACCAACTG
>JAGQWV010000678.1 GCA_020437045.1 Saprospiraceae bacterium
GAAATGTATCCTCGTATAGGAGGCTTTGTCGGATTTCATCCGATCATTGAATTGCCATTGTCGTATTTTACCCATATTGTTGGAGATATGGGTGTTCATCAATTTATCTTTTTGGAACGGGTGGAAGGTTATGGAGATCAGATCATGAAGGGTTACCAATTTGATAGCCGGGATTCGATGTGGCTCTTTTCCCATACTGGAATAAATAATGTAAATATCGATGTGGCCCTAAAAGCAAGAGAGTTAGGAATGAAAGTGATTGTATTTGGTTCGGCAGCTGAGTCTGTTGGAAAGCAAACCCGCCATTCATGTGGTAAAACACTTTTTGATCTTGCCGATGTAGTCGTGGATTCATGTGCTCCATTGCAGGATGCCAGCGTGCCTTTAAAAAATCATTTTGACAAAGTGGGACCGCTTTCAACCCATGCTTTTGTTTCAGCCGTTTGGATGACTATTACCACCGTTGCGGAGATATTAGCCGACCGGGGTGTAAAGCTTTATATACATCCCTCCCATAATGTACCTGGTGATACTACTGCCCATGATCGACTTGATAAAGCGCTGGCTGAATATAAAAGGAGAGTAGCCGGAGTTTAAGCCTATTAAATTGTTGCCTTACTGGCTGGTAGAAGATCCCTTTTGCCTTTTTGATTTAAACGAGTCACTGTGCGATGAATAAATTATGGCTCTTGTACACATTTAGTGCGTAATGGCATAAAGATTTAGAAATTAGAACATAAGGAGTAAAGGATAATAAGCTCCTAAATTATATCTCTACCGGTGATGATTTTTATTTAAATTTTAAACGAAAGTGGCGATTTCTCTTCTTGGTAATAATCTGATTTTATTGCCAGACTTTAGAACAATGAAAAAGTGGTAGATATCCATTAGTGATGAGTATCCAGATTGGATTATTGGATAATAATAGCAAAATAAACCAATGACAGTAAGATCGATTTTAATAGGATTGTTGGTAATTACGCTGATGCTTGATACCTATGGTCAGGCAGCTGATGCATTATTTATCAGAGATTATATACAACCGGTTACGGATGAAAATATTTTCTCTGATCCTGAATATTATAATTGGGGATCTTCCATAGTGCGGGATGACCAGGGGATGTATCATTTATTTTATGCACGTTGGCGTCGTGATCTTCATTTTACGGGCTGGCTGACCCATTCTGAGATTGCCCATGCCGTATCAGAACATCCGTGGGGGCCGTGGGAATATAAAGAGACGGTACTGAAAGGACGGCGAGGAAACCATTGGGATGCGATTACCGCCCACAATCCCAAGATCAAATTTTTTAATGGTAAATATTACTTGTATTATATTTCAACGAATGCTGGCGGTAAAACATTGACGGAAAGTCAGCTAGTAGAAACAGCGAAGACCGGTTACACTCATGAGAATTGGAAGCCCTTGCGTGAGCACCAGCGTACCGGAGTCGCTGCGGCAAATAGCCTGGATGGACCATGGGTAAGGCCCGAACAGCCTTTGATTGAACCGTCTGGACCTATAACTACATTGACAGTCAATCCGGCCATAACCCAGGGTCCTGATGGTAAATTTTATTTGATTGTCAAGGGGGATAAACCCAATGAAGAGCGCTTCATCCGAAACCAGGCCATCGCCATCAGTGACCATCCCGACGGTCCATTTATCATGCAGGATAAACCGGTTATTGATTATTTGGATACAGAAGATATGTCCCTTTGGTATGATCCGGAATACCAACATTATTATGGAGTTTTCCACGCCCATTCGTTTATCGGAATGGTAAGTTCCCGGGATGGTAAAAACTGGCGAAAAGCCACAGAATATGTGTTGACCCAAAAAAAGATTTTACAAGCCAATGGTGATACATTGGTGCCGGAGCGGATGGAACGTCCTTTCGTTTTTTATGAAGATGGAAAACCTGTGGTGTTAAGTGTAGCCGTAAAAAAAGGTGATGATAGCTACTGTGTTTTTTTACCAATAATAAAACCAGATTTTCCTGTACCCAATAAGCGGCAATTGGCCTGGCAAGATGCAGAATTAGGAGCGCTTATTAGTTACGATTTGCATGTTTTTGATGGCGAGCAATATAATCAGCGTGAGAACCGGATAAACCCGGTGGCGAATTATCAAGCATTTAATCCTAAAAATTTAGATACAGATCAGTGGATAAAATCTATAAAGGATGCTGGCTTTACCTTTGCTATTTTAACGGCTAGTCACGAAACGGGTTT
>JAGQWV010000679.1 GCA_020437045.1 Saprospiraceae bacterium
CGGATGTATCAATTTCGGTGCTGACAGATACCGTCTATGCAAAAAATAAGTGGTATACCATTAACGATTATGATGTTACTTCGGACTCATGGTCCCAGACCCGGGTGGAAAGTGACAAGATGGGTAGAATAAAAATTAAAACAAATGGAGGAAATCACCACATAGGCATTCACCAGGAAACTGAAGAGGCGAATTTGGTTTTACTTGCTTCGACGGTTCAAAATTCTGCATGGGCCACCAGTGGAAAAGAGGTGATTTTATCCCTTTATTTGCTGAATAAAGGAATGGGGAAAAGCGGTCCCTTAAAAATCAAAGCATCAGCTATCAGTACTTCGGTGGTTTTTTCGCAAGATGAAACAAGCTGTCCAGCTATAGATGGTCTTCATCGACAAATATGTTCTACTCCGATCATCTTTACGGTAAATGATGATGACGTTGATGCTATCCGTTTAGGCGTTGAAATAAATGACGAAAAAAATAGCTGGTCGGATTATTTGACTGTTCCTATAAAACCGGATGTAGAAAAAATCGAGCATTTTATGATTGCCGACGGTGCCATGTATGCCGTTGCCAGAGGGGGAAACAGAGTTGATACGGTGACGGTTGGGAGAGGAAATGGCGATGGTATACCCAATCCTGGTGAAACCATTGCCATCCTGGTGATGGATCAGGATCATTATAGACAAACCTCATTGGCAAGTGGTAACCCCTGTTTCTATAAACAGGGCTTTAATGGCCGCATTTCGGATAGTTGGGAGCATTTTGATTATGTGGGTGCCTCAAATAAATATTCGATGTTGACACTGGCTGCTGATTGCGACTGGAGTGAATCAATACCGTTATTTTTGGAATATTGGCTACCAGATGGACGACCAAATCACATTATTAAACGGGCTAAAATTACCATTGCTGTTAAAGGTCGCGACGAGACAGCTCCGGAAGAAAAGTGGGTGTCGGTAACCGGAACAAATTTGTTACAGGCGAAAATTCAGGATGGCTCTGGTATAAAAAAAGTCACCGGGTTTTTTCAGGGAAAGAATGAAAAATCCTTTGAAGTACAGTTGAATGATGACGGGAAAAATGAGGACCGGATTGCATCGGATGGAGTATTTACGGTATTGTGCCCACCACAGCTATTTGGATTTTATCAGCTGACCTTGACGATGGAAGATGAATTTGGGAATAAAAGCACATCAGAAATTCAAAAACCCTTTTTATTGCATCATTAATATGTCAAAGTAGATTGGTGATGTAAGATTTTTTTATTAATTAATTACTCGACTGAGCCCTGACAGTTGCCACCTCCGGACCATCGATGGTGCTGGCTTCATTGCCAAAATGTGTACGAATAAACGTGAGAATCGAAGCAATGGAGTGATCATCTAAATGACGGTTGTGTGGCATTAATCCGTTATAGGATTTTCCATTTACTTCAATAATTCCCTGACGGCCGTTTAATACAATATCGATTAACCGTTCCTTATCTCCGGTCACATATTCGGAAGCAGCTAAGGGGGGAAAAAGATTATTATCTCCTTTACCATTTCTCTGATGACAGGCAGCGCAGTAAGTATTGTATAAAATCCGTCCTTTAAGTTGATCACCGCGCTGCATATTATCTTTTTCCGGATCGGGGGTTTTAATATACGACCGGGATTTTCGGTTTTCCATTTCCGTCAGCTGCTCCTGCTTAAAATCTTTTGGGTTTCCTTTGTACATCACCCGCCAGATTTTACCCTGATTGGATTCACTGATATATAGCGAACCGTCCGGGCCGGTGGCCAATCCCATCGGACGATAAACGGCATCACTGGTATTGACTACGGTATCTACCCCGGTGAATCCATCGGCAAAGACTTCCCAGGTGCCGTTTGATTTTCCATTTTCAAATGGGACAAAACAGACAATATATCCGGCTTGCGGATAGGGTGAACGATCGGTCGACCCATGAAATGCTACGAAAGCTCCGTTTTTATATCGCTCGGGAAATTGATTTCCCCGGTAAAAAAGGACATCCATCGGAGCCCAGTGACCGGGAAATCCGATGACGGGATCAGCAAATTCACTTACCCGGCCTACTACTTTTCCATCTCCACCGTATCCGGGTTGTAAGACATTTTTCTTTTGAATTTGATCGTAGTAGGCATATGGCCAGCCATAATCGGTACCTTCCTGGACCTTCATCAAGGTTTCAGCGGGAAGTACGGCGGCCTGCCAGGGCGTATATAAATCGGGGAAGATGGTGTTGAAATTATCAATACCGTTGCCCACCGCATAGAGGCTTTCATCATCAGGGTTCCAGGTCATCCCGACCACACTACGAATGCCGGTGGCAAATTTATATCCATCGCTTTGGGTCAAGCCCGTTTTACCAGCTTCGAACCTCCAGATACCGGCATGATCCTCGAGCTCCGGGCAGGGATCGAGACCTTTACCTCCCGGAATACCTACCGGACCATATGCTTCGATATCCTGACAGGCATCCGATGGTGAACCAAAGGGGACATACATATAACCCTTATTATCAAAGGCCAACGGTTTGGTGGTGTGCCAGTTTTTTACCACATTTTCATCCAGGTCGGTGAGCACTACCTCTGTCTCACTAGTGGGTACCAGTTCACCCGGTTTCAGTTTATTACGCAATACCTTTCTGACCAGACTCGTATATAAATAACCGTCGTGAATGGTGACGCCCACGGCAGATCCTCCCTCATCGATGTAATCACCAAAGTAGGCGATACTATCTGCCCGGCCATCATGATCGAGGTCACGTAATCCTACCGTACCATCGGCACCATTCCTGGCATGATTATAACTTAATTTGGCATAGATATCTCCATTGTCATTCACGGCAATATGTCTCGTCCTGCCGACACTATCTACGACTACCAATGCTTCAAAATTTCCGGGAAGAAATAGACCTCCGTTGTCCGGATCGGCGAGTGGCAGATTGCTGGACTGATGACATTGGAAGAATAGCATTGCTAATGTAAGAAGTGCAAGGTGTTTGAGGTTTAATGATTTATTCATCGACGACTTTTTTCTGAAAATAATTTCCTACCACCAGGTATCCGGCGGCTTCAACAAAAGGTAAGATAAAGAAAGAAGTCGAGTAAGGGTTTCATAATTAAGAAGCTTACCAAACTTAATTCTTCAAATGGGACAACGTCTCGATAAAGGAAAATTCTTCGATTCTTGGTCAATAAATTCTAGTCGAAAAAATTAATAATTAAAAAATAGCGGACCTGAATTTTACTTATAATCATCCCCCATTAAACTTTTGAGTACCGATGCTTGCCAATCATACATTTGCTTTTCCATGTTCTCGACCACTTCCGGCTTTGACTGGCTAAGGTTATTGGTTTTTCCCGAATCATTTCGGAGGTCAAAACGTTTTGTCTCCATGGGAGACTGATCGGATACTAAT
>JAGQWV010000680.1 GCA_020437045.1 Saprospiraceae bacterium
CGTATCATTAAAAAAAAAAAAAGCCATTAAAGACTTTTGGTAATTCAAAAGAGCTTTTTCTTGATCCAACAACGCTTCCGGATTATGCGATTCATTGCTTGCGGAGACGAGCCATTTGTCAGCGGCATCTTGACGTATATCTCTCAACGCCAACATAGAATTATTCTCGGGAGAGGGATCCCTTATCTGAAAACTTTTTTGAAAGTCCGCAGCTTTTGCCTGTACCAATAATGCTGTACCTTCCTTAACTACCAGAGGAAAATAATTTGATGCACCGATCTGGTCATTTTCAAGTCCGTTAAGATGGTTTTCGGTTTGCTTCTGAACACAAATCTCCATTAAATCGGCAGTGCGATGCATGGGAAGTTTTTCAAAAGCGAAAAAACCATCTTTAGTGATCTCTGCAGAATCAACTACCTTTCCTAAATAACTGGTGGCCAGTCCATCAAAATTTAAAGGGTCAATCAGATATACATGATTTCGCCATGTTTCATTGATTCCTTCTATGTGACCTGAAATAGGATATTCTCGCTGACAACTCACCAAAAGAGAAAATAAAATAAATGCAATTAGAAATCTTCTTAATTGCTTAATTAAAATGCGCCCACTGGAGAAATCCATCCGATAATTGTCGTGAACAATACTATCTTCCATTCGCAAGTGAATATAGATAACTCTCCTATATTTCCGATCTTTATACGTGAATCACTGCTTATGAAGTATAATCGCAAAGTCGATTTTCCGATTTTCGCCTCCAGCCCTCATGTATATCTTGACTCGGCAGCGACGACTCATAAGCCGGAAGTCGTGATCCGGGCAATGGCAGACTTTTACAGAAACCATTATGGTACCGTGCGAAGGGGGCTTTATCAGCTCTCAGCGCAGGCTACCCGAATTTATGAGGAAACCCGGGAGCAGATTGCAAGGTTCCTAAATGCAAAAGAGTCAGCAGAAGTGGTCTTCACTTCCGGAGCAACGGAGGGTATTAATCTGGTGGCAGAAAGCTTTCTGAAACACCGTCTCCAGGAAAATGATGAGATCGTAATCAGTATTTTAGAGCATCACGCTAACTTTATCCCCTGGCAACAGTTGGCCCGGGAAAATAAAGCGCGGTTGATCATATTGCCTCTAGACCAGCATGGAGAGATTGATCTCACTGCGCTCAAAAATGTGCTAAGCCCTAAAACAAAATTGTTGGCTATTGGGCATGTCAGCAATGTAACTGGAGGCATCAACCCGGTCAGGCAGATGATTGAATTAGCCCATACTGCCGGAGTACCGGTGTTGATTGATGGCGCTCAAAGCATCGCTCATCTGAAAATCGACGTACAAGACTTGGATTGTGATTTTTTCGCCTTCTCCGGACATAAAGTTTACGGACCTACAGGTATTGGAGTATTATTTGGCAAGAAAAAATGGCTGGAGGAAATGCCGCCATACCGGTATGGTGGTGAAATGATTCTGGAAGTAACCGCTGATTACAGCAGATTTAAGAACCCACCTCATCGTTTCGAGGCAGGTACTCCAAATATCGCGGGAGTTATTGGACTGAAGGCTGCGTTAGCATATGTTTCTTCTTTAGATCTTGCCCAAATCCATACTTACGAGAAGCAAATCACAGATCACCTGACTCAAGAGCTCCGCCGTTCTGGAGTTAGAATCATCGGTGCGCCAATGGAGCGATCTTCCGTGGTCTCCTTTTTAGTCGACGACATACATCCACATGATGTAGCTACCATCTTGGATAGTCAAAATATTGCCGTTCGGGCTGGACATCATTGTGCACAACCATTAATGCGTTATTTAAATATACCAGCAACCGTGCGAGCATCCGTAGGCTGGTATAACGACCTTGAGGATGTCGAGCAGTTAATTAAAGGAATTATTTATACCAGAAAAGTAATGCAGTGAAAGGAACCGATTTGTATCATCCTCTAATTTTAAAACACAACAAAAATCCATTGCATTTTAAAGTGGATAATGATGGAGATAAAATAAATGCTTACAATCCCATTTGTGGCGATGAATTTCAGATAGTCATTTCGATAGAAAATAATAAAATCAACAAAGCATCCTTTCACGGCTACGGATGTGCTGTATCTAAATCCGCCTTGGATTTGCTCCTGGATCGAATACAAAACCTGGATATTCCCGAGGCGGTCGCCGAAATTGAAAAATATTTAAGGGTGATCGAGCTGGATGATCCTCCGTCTTCTGACGTCTATTCACTTGCAGTTTTTCAAAAAGTGAAATTCCATCCTGCTCGACGCGAATGTGCCACATTAGGGGCGAATGCTATCCTAAGACATCTTAGGGAAAGATTAGTTTGAGTAGTTAATATGCCTTTGGAAAGCGATAAAGTCTTTAATTTGTTGTACTTTTCCAACCATTCTCTGCTGCAAAATCAACATGCAAAATCTTGCTCGACAGGGCTTAGAAACACATAATAATTAATTCATGACAAAAAACACAAATCGCCGTACTTTCATCAAAAACACATCGATACTTATGGCTGCTACGGCAGGCACCGGACCGGCGGCGCTAAGAAATATGGGTATGAAACCAAAATTCAGAATATGTCTGAATCCCGGAAATATTGGAGCCTCGTTTGACCAGGAGACCTTATTGAACATGGCCATCAAATATGGATACCAGGCTATCAATCCCAACGTAAAAGCACTGGCCGTCATGTCAGATGCGGAGCGAGAATCCTATCTGGAAAAAATGAAAAATAATGACATCACCTGGGGATCTGCCGGACTACCCGTTGATTTCAGAAATGATGAAAAAAAATATCGAGATGATATTGTGGGGCTGGCGACTGCAGCGGAAACGCTAGCCAGTGTAGGAGTCACCCGGATGAATACCTGGATTATGCCTTCGAACGAATTATATACCTACAATGAAAATTTTAAGCTGCACCGTAACCGGCTAAGGGAGGCCGCTAATATCATTGGACATTACGGCATTCGGCTAGGATTGGAATATGTAGGTCCGAAGACTTTATTAACCCGAAGCAAATATTCATTTATCCGGACCATGGCCGAAGGCAAAGAATTGATCGCAGCCATGGGTGAACCAAATGTTGGATTTGTACTTGATAGCTTTCACTGGTATTGTGCCGGGGATACCACCACAGATCTTCTCACCTTAGAGAATAAAGATGTGGTTGTTGTCGATCTGAACGATGCCCGAAGTGGACTTAGCGTCGACGAACAAATTGATGGCCAAAGAGAACTACCCATGGCTACCGGAGTCATTCCTATGGCAGATTTCATGCAAGCTTTGAAACAAATAGACTATGATGGTCCGATTCGAGCTGAACCCTTTAATCAACCACTCCGGGATATGGACGATGAACAAGCGGTAAAAGTGACTTACGACGCCATGAAAAAAGCCTATGATTTGGCGCACTAGTGCAGTATTTCCACAATA
>JAGQWV010000681.1 GCA_020437045.1 Saprospiraceae bacterium
ACTTCGTATCGAAACTTTACACTGCCATAAGAATCTCTTCTTTCTTCAAGGCGATGTCTGAGTGTGCCTGAGGACAAAGAACTAAGATTCTCAGAGCCGTTGAAAGAGACAGATTTGAGCGAAGAGACAACTGTCTCAACTCTCTTCAGCGCTCGAAATGCCATGTCAATGTAACGATCTTTTTTTTTTTTTTTTAATTCAGATATTCTTAGTGGTGCTACCTTGTACAAGGGAAATATTCCAGCCAAATATGGAGGTCGGCTGGCATCGGTCCTGGACGTTAATGTACGGGATGGAAGTTTTGAAAAATTAAAATTCAAGGGTGGTCTGGGCGTGGTCTCCAGCAGGCTAAGTCTGGAAGGACCATTTAAAAACAATAATACCAGTTTTCTGATCTCCGGACGGAGCACTTATTCTAACTGGTTGCTACATAGCATTGAAATTCCCGAGGTAAACACAAGTTCTGCTTTTTTCTATGATTTAAATATGAAACTCACTCATCGATTAAATGAACGTAATTTTATTTCTACGTCTTTGTATTCTACCTACGATGAATTTTCTTACGCAGAAGAGTTCGGGTTTGACTATAATACCCTGGTTTGGCAATTAAATTACCGAAGTGCCTTTACCGATGAAATCTTATCGACATTTAGTGCTATTTATAGCGATTATAAAAGTGACCAGCTGGATTTACAGGGTTCAGATCAATCCAATCTGAAAGTTGGGACCAGGTATTTTAAAGTCAAAGAAAATATAAATTATTCACGGGAAGCATTCACGCTTGATGTTGGTCTTTCCTTTATTGATTATAATGTAAATCCAGGCATACTGGAGCCTATGGGGGAGTTGTCGGTCGTCATACCAAAGCAGGTGGATAAGGAAAGGGGCAGGGAAGGGGCTCTTTATAGCGACTTGACTTACAATCTATCTCCCCGGACATCCGTTTCCGGAGGAGTGAGGTATACTTTATATCAATTCCTGGGTCCGGAAGAATTTTATCTCTATGCTAACCCCCAGAAACCCAGTGAGGATCAAATTATTGGTCGTCAAGTTTTTGCAGAAAAAGTCATTCACAAAGAATCTTTGATTCAACCTCGTTTTTCTGCACGATATCTTTTGGATGCTTCCAGTTCGCTCAAAGCAGGTTATGCCCGTACGAGTCAATATATCAATCAAATCAGCAATAACGACACGCCGACACCCACGAGCATTTGGCAACTCTCTAATCAATATATTCCATCTCAATTGTCGCATAATTTGTCCTTGGGGTATTTTAAGAATTTTAAGGAGAATATCTGGAATACGAGTTTTGAAGTCTATTACCGGATCATCGACCGATTGATAGATTATCGGGATTTTGCTGATTTAATTGCTAATGACCATCTTGAAACAGAGCTTTTGTCTGGTACAGGAAAGGCATACGGAGTAGAACTCAGCCTTAAAAAACAAGTCGGCACCCTTTATGGATGGTTAAATTATACATACTCGCGCTCCCTGCGTAAAATTGATGGAGTTAGTGGCGGCAGATGGTACCCTTCTAATTTTGATAAACCGCATGACTTGTCACTGGTGACCAATTTTCAAATCAATAAGAGAAATACCATTTCCGTTAATTTTTCTTATTCGACTGGAAGGGCGATAACGATTCCAATAGACCGGCATCAACTCGAGAATCAATTTATTGTCTTAAACTATTCGGACCGAAATGCTTTTCGGGCACCGGATTATCATCGCCTGGATCTCGCCTATACGCTAGGTCAGGGATTTCGAAAAAGTCGCAAATTTAAGACAAGCTGGACCTTTTCAGTTTATAACCTGTATGCCCGTAGAAATGCTTTTTCCGTCTATGTCATACAGGACACTCTTGGAGAGCCTAAAATAAAAAGACTTTCGGTCCTGGGTAATGCATTTCCATCGCTTACATTTAATTTCGAATTATTATGAGAGCCGGTTTAATGGGATGGTTAAGTAAGTTTATGATGAAATCAATATTTCATAGGGTCAAATCACCTGATATTACAGCACGATGGAGGCATCCGCGGAAGTCGGTTTGGCATTTCGCTTTATCATTTCATGTTCATTTATGTAAAAAGGTTTGGAAAAGTGTTTGCATATACTGCTGGCTTTTGATTCCGGTATTTTTTCTGTCCTGTCTGGATACCATTAATATTGATCTTCCAAATGATGAAGCTGGAAGGTTAGTCATCGATGGCCTTGTCGAACGATCACCAGATATTTACAGATTTGTGGTCAACGTATCCCGTACCCGTGATTTAAATACAGAAGGCATCGATAATCTGGAGAGTGCAACTATTCTCTTATTGTACAATGGTACACCAATATTTGAATTAGTTAATGGTGAAGAAGACACCATATCGATTGTGGCATTTCATGAGCAATATGGTGGAAATCTAGAAGAAGCATATTTTAATATTAGAGTATTGACACCAGATGGTAACATGTTCGAATCAGAATCCCAGAAAATTTTAAATAGCCCTAAAGAATCCAGTATTAAATTATCATATGAAATAAGAGCTGAATTAAATGACCGGGAAAATGTGGTACAACGAGGCTATGTCAAAGTTGGTATTAGTACTCCCATAATAAATCAAACAGGGGAACGGGTTTCATTTCGCTGGGATGTATCGGGGGTGTATGAGTTTAGAGAAGTTGCCTGGACGGATGATCCATTTGTCAATGTAAAGACTTGCTACGTAAAAGATTTCTTACCAGGGAATAAAGTAAATGTTCTGAAAAGCTCTGAAATCAGTGGCGACTATATAACTGATTTTGAAATTGCTGCTTTACCTGGTGACCATAAATTTGCTTCTGGATATTATTTTACGGTCGTGCAAAAGACTCTTGATGAAGCTGCCGCCATTTACTGGGACCGGGTAAGACAAAGTATTGACCGGGAAGGTACCATCTTTGATGCACCGGTAGGAGCAAATAATTCCAACATACAGCAGGTATCAGGTGATCCGGTCGAAGTCCTGGGATATTTCTATACAGCTGGTGTCGATACACTTCGGCATTTGTCGACCAGAGAGGAAACAGGGAAACAATTGCATTTATGTGCCTATGCAACCGTTTCCGATGCCTGTTGCGATTGTCTGTTATTAGTGAATAGCTCCTTATCAAAACCCTTATACTGGCAGTGATGATACGAATATGTTTTTCACTTTTTGCTTTATGGATATTCGGTGGATCACTCTCTGCCCAGACTACAACTTGCCACCTGGATAGGCCTTTTTATTTTCCCGGGCAAAATTTGCATTATGCGTTTTTTTCCGACTTGTTGGTAAGGGATAGTTGTCTGATTGGTGTGCAATTCTACGCTGGGCAGGAAGAAGTGAGCATGCACTATGCTTTGATTAAAGAGGGCCATGGAGAGGGTTACTTTCCATTATCATTTGACGTATCACCAGGCGAATACTTTCTTCAATTTACGGCGTTTGAAGCAAAGGACGGTGACCCTTTGGTATTGCTAACTACACCCGTGACCGTATTGACGGATGGAGAGCTTCTCGACAGCAATTTTAAGATTGCCATTTTCGCTGAAGATCACTTTAAAGATGAAATTGGAATTCAGGTAAACAAGACTATCTCTAAAAGAGAAAGGATGGACATTATAGTGACGGTGCCTTCAGGGAAGGAGGGTGATATAGTATCCATCGCTATAAGGGATAAAGAATTATATCCGGTGGGCACGACCATAAGGGTTAATCCATTGACCGGAAGTGAGGATTCAAGATCGAATTTTCTAGACTTTATTCCGATGACAGGCGAAAGAAAGATTTTAAGTAATGAGATAAATGATAAAGCATTTCTTTTTGTATGTAATCCGGAGGACGTACAATTTCGATTTAATTGGGTAAACCCGGATGGTTCATTTTTTATTAAAATGACTCCTTTTTACGGAGAAAAGGATCTGTATTTTATTGACAATGGAAAAAATAGCATTGATGTTTCTTTAACCGACAAATTGCCGCTTGTTAAGCAGCAGGTAAAATATTCAACTAGTCAATTGTTAGTGCCGATTGTGGAGGCTAACAGAACGCGAAAAAAGATCTATCAACTATTTTCGAATGTTGAAGAAAGTATAAACGAAGACGCTTCTTCCAGATCGCAAAATATACCTGAGCCGGATATGAATATTGATGTTCAGGATTTTTCTGTGCGAGGAAAATTAGTGGATTTGCTAAAGGAAATAATTACACCATTTAAATTTAGAAAAGAGAATGATGGTCGATATACCATAAAGGTGTTGTATCAGCTTTTTGATTTAAAATACTTTTATGATTCCGATCCAGTCTTTATCGTAAATGGCATGGTTACCCGTGATTTTAATTTTATTGCCAATCTTCCTCTCCAGGACATAAAACGGTTGAAAATTTATGCAGATTTAAAAACACTTAGAGATTTAAAACTGGTAGATGTCGGAGGTGTTGGAATTGTCGAGATGGTAGATCCCCTATTTGCACTTTCTGAAAACCAACGTTTACCCCATCGATTAGTGCAGGGGCTGCAGCGCCCCATTAACTATCCGGTAGAATCAAATATTCAGAGTAAAAATCCTTTACTAAAATCTTTATTATTCTGGATGCCTAATGCTTCTTTAGATTCAGCGGGTCAGTACCATTTCTCAGTACCGGTCTCGGATGACATCTCCACCTTTGAAATTGAGGTATTACATCCACAACTTGGTCTGACTGGCCGCCAGGATTTTAAGGTGCGTATGTAGTATTATTTGCGTGGACTGTGACTCTGTGTTAGCAATCACTTAAGCCACTGGTCGAACCAATCAAAAGCTTCTTTTTGCATTGCTTTGTCAAATTTATGAGGCCCTGGATAAAAGCTGGCACGATAAGCATCGGTAGCTCCGGCTTTTTCATAGACTTCCTTCAAAATTCTATCGGCATCCTTCATTTCCGGAAGAGTATAAAGTGAATCATCATTATCATTGAGCACCAATGTTGGAAGTGGAGCCCGAAGGCCTAATATTTCCGGAAAATCCAGGTCATTGGCAATCAGTGGTGTATAGGTCATCCACGTATGGGTAAATGACTTATTGAGTATGAAGTCGGTCCATGTGGTCATAAATCCAACACAAACAGCACACTTAATCCGCTCATCCATGCCTCCCATATAAACGGTACGTAGCCCTCCTCCGGAAAGGCCCGCACATCCAAGATTATTGGCATCTACTTCCTGTCTGGATGCAAGGATATCAAGGGCTACCTGATCTTCACCGAGAAAAACTGCCGGCCAACAGGTGCCGGCACTGAAAAGTGATTTAGCCATCACATGCTCATGTTCGGCAGCCCAATCATTATAGTCATCGATATTTTGTTGGTCCTCAGGATTTTCATCCGTAAGCCCATTACGGTTGTATTCAGGTACATCCTGAAGTAACACTCTCCGGCTGGCAAAGGTAAAAGCGTCGTGCACCAGTACAACATAACCACGCTTAGCAATTTCATTGGCCCAGGCATTTCCTTCATAATACTCCTGCTGATGGTTGACCATCATCGGATGTTGATCATCAGAAACTTTCGTGATTTTTCTACGGCCAAAATATTTATTGGCCCCATGGTCGTGGAATGCCAAAATACCAGGTAATTTTCCTTCAACCTTTTCCGGGCGGAGAAGATAAGCTTTGGTCACTGCTCCATAAGGTAATTGCCATTCCAACTCTTCAATATGCAGACCATCGTAGATCGTCGTATTCGTAACTTTGACCTTACCATCAAAATCCATTTTCGGTTTCGCCAGACATTCCCACATTCGGTTACGCGCCTTTTCCCGCCACTTGTCAATGTCTTGAAATTTTGCATTACGCCAGGACAAGTTTCTTGCTTTTTGGGAGTTAAGAGCATTTGCCCAAGGGCCGTAACTACCTATCAGGTTTGGTGTCACCGATTTGATCATTTGTGTTTGAGATTGATAATTTAGCTGCGTCATCCATGAAGACAAAAATGGAACTCCAGCGCCAATCGCGGCTGAGTTTTGTAAAAATTTTCTTCTTGAACTTTGGCGTTTCATAAGAGAGTAAGATATTAAATTTCAACAATTACCACCGGACTACTACTATCACCGGGTACGAATATTTTGACCAGTTACTTCCCAATCAAATCCGGATCTGGTCAGCGAAATCCATCCCTGAAGATATCGGGTTCCTTCATCGATGGTAGCTGTGAAACCCAGGTTGCACTGATCACCTGAAAAACTGAGGCTCGCAGAGACTAACTGATCATTTCTCACCCCCTCAAATCCCGCTTCCTGTTCGGTCATAATCTTAATCGGACGATCAAATCCCCAGAAGTCGTCATTAGTCAGGCTCCAGTAATTCCTTTCCACTTCATTACTACCAGAAGACAATCGATTATTTTTCACCAGGACCATTGTAGGACCGGCACTTAAATCTACCTGAAAAAGAGGATCCAGTTCCGAGAGTTGACTCGCCGCTTTAAACACGGCGATGATATCCTCCTTGCTTTGCCCATAAGTCATTAAGGTGGAGAGACTAAATAATATGGTGATTAATCGGATCATTATATTTCGAATTATCTTTTTCAAATGAAGGTCATCAGAGGTTAAATCAGAATTTATAGTGTCTAATTACCTAAGTTCTATTCCTCAATATGTCACTCTTCGTTATACCTTGATTTGTAATGTAAATTCCTCAGCTGACTTAACTACATTATTGATTGGTTAAATTTGATGTACAGCACGTCAACTTTTTAAATTCATACTACTAAGTTAAACATTGAGGTTGAACCTGTCCTGAAACCTTTCGGATGTTCATCAATTAATAAAAGACAATCAGACCCATAAAAGTATTGAGTAAGAGGAAACAATTTTTATAACCAATAAGTGATTTTGGCTACCAGACCCCGGTTACGCACAGAAAATTGACTAAAGGGATCAAACAAATAATTGTCGGTGTAAACCAGAAAAAAATCACTAACGGGACGGAATCTCCACTGAAAGCGGGTGTTAATATTCAGGTTTTCAAATTGGTTGTTGTATTGAATGAATGTCGTCAGAAAGAGGGATTTTGTAAACGTGAAATCGATTCTGGGACCTATCAACCAGACGGTGCTGGCCTGAAAGGGGCTGGCTAGTTTAAGTCGGTTTAAGGCATAATCGATTGAAATAAACCCCAGCGGTTGATATCGATATGTTAAACTTCCCTCCAATCCAATTCTGCTGCCGTTATAAAAAGAACCTAAAGTAGGTGTGGTCTCAAAAGAAAACTTTTTCCGCTGGTCGGATTGATAGGTAAATGAGAGATTTGCGAATTTGTAGTCCGATCCGGCTGGAAGTAAGATGCCCTCCTCCTGAATCCGGGTTGGATCAAAGTCTTGCAGCAGAAAAATGTAGTCATATGTAAACATGACATTTCCCTGACTGTTATCGGCGAAATCAATTTCCCACATGGTCTCCAGTTGCTGATCAGAAAGTCCAAATCTTGGTAATAATGGATTACCATCTTCACCGACTTTGTAGATGTTCCGAAAATCTACATTTAAACTGTGTCTATTGATAATCCTTTTCTTCTTCGGATAGAAAAACAACTGAAATTCGGGACTGATCAGGAAATAGTCTTTTCTTGGCACAAATCCCACTTCTGCATCATATCCTGCACCGACAAAAAGATGTGCCCATTCCAGTCGATAGGTTGGCTGCAGATATTCTAGATGAACACTTTGATTGAATTTGTGCCTGGCATCAGAGGGGCTAAATAGTTGATGATGATAAAACTTTCCCGTCCAACGATTATTTGGTGTTGCCAGACGGTATTCCAGTCCCAACACCCGATTGTACCGGTTGCCTTCGATGTTGGAAGACTTACCGACGGCTTCTTTATTCACCAGTATCATTGAAATATTTGACCGGCTGAATACATTTTGTTGCAAGGCTGCCACCGTGTAGTTAAACGCGGGTAAACCATTTTCATCTTGTTTAGCTGTTTGCATATTGAGTAGCCCGAGCCTGAAGTTATCATTCAGCTTTCCGCTTAGTCTCGCACCATACACGATTTTATTCTGGATGTTTTGTCCTGTGGCCGTATCAATAGATACTCCGATCCTCCGGGAGAAAAAAGGATTGGTCCGGCTCCCTCCAAAGCTGCCGAAGAGGTCGGCATTTTCCAGGAAAAATTGGCGTTTTTCCGGAAGAAACACTTCGAACCGGTCCAGGTTGGTCACCTGTTGATCTACTTCCACTTGTGAGAAATCAGGATTGATCGTAAGATCCAGATTAAGCCCGGAGGTAATGCCGATTTTAGCATCGCCCCCGATACCGGAAGACCACGCTGTTTTGCCCTCCGTTGGGTCTTCAAAATTACGGTACGCACCACTGGTGACATACGGTATGAACGATAAATTTGTACCTGGCTTTTTAAGAGGCTGATCCCAATTTAACTTGCCCATATGGCCCAGATCCATGATAATCTGATTCTGCCGGATCTGAGTCCATGTACTTATTTCATTTACCTGAGTATCATAACGATAGCTATTGAAACGCCAAACCTTACTTCCCTCATTATATCGTAAGGTTCGAAAAGGAATCGCAAATTCAGCTGACCAGTAACCATCAAATATTTTCGCTTCGCCAAACCATTTGTTATCCCAGGATTCAGAAAAATCGGTACGCTGACGGCCACCATTAGAGATTAGCGCCTCTCTTCTTACACCGTAAGGGTTTATGCCAAAGAGAAAGGCATTATTATCATCATTATAGGTGTCAAATAGAATACTGATATTGTCACTTCCGGAAAAATTATAATCTCTCCGGAGCGAGGGAATAATGTATTGATCGGACAGCGCATAACATTTAATGGCAACGTAAATAAATTCTTCATCATAAGTCAAGGCGATGACGGTTTGATTGCGGGCTTGAGAGGTGTCCGTTGGAAAATATTGCCAGAAGTGATCAGCCGGAGTGCCCATGGACCAAGCATGTTCTTCAATAATACCGTCAATTGTCAGAACCTCATTGGTTTTTTTTATGCACATTTCGTGTTCAGATGTCCCCTCTGAATATGTCAATGAGCTAAATATTTCCGTTTCCAGTTCCTGGCCAAGGAGGAGGATGGGAAGGTGCAGGGCAAAAATGATGAGGAGAAAGCTTTTCACCCCGCGAAAATATCAATTTTCAAGTCGGCACAAAACCAAATATGAATCATTCTTCATATATGTCTGAAGCAGGGAAGAGAGATACTTTCTTTCACCGGACAAGATAAATGTGTTACAACTTGCAATTGATCAAGATTACTATTATCTTAAGGAATACGTTAAGGTTTTTCATTCACAATTAATAGAAAGAAAGACTTAGGCTTTTTTCATACTCCCTCGTCTCGACGGCGAGGGCTTTTTTTTATCCGTATATCTCTTTTCGGGATGCCTTAAGGGTATTAAGCAGGAGAGAAGTCACGGTCATAGGTCCAACTCCTCCGGGTACAGGCGTAATAAAACTGCATTTAGGTGCCACGTTGTCGTAGTCTACATCACCCACAAGCCGATAACCCCGCTTTCGAGTGGGATCTTCAATTCGATTCATGCCTACATCAATCACTACAGCACCTTCTTTAATCATGTCAGCCGTAACAAAATGAGCGACACCAATAGCAGCAATCACAATGTCCCCTCGTCGCACCTGGTTGGAAATATCTGCTGTCCGGCTGTGGGTGAGGGTAACAGTACAGTTGCCTGGGTACGCCTTGCGGGAAAGCAGGATTCCCATGGGAGTGCCTACAATATTTGAACGACCAAGAATCACACAATGCTTGCCCTGCGTTTCGATGTTGTACCGCTCCAACATTTGCAAAATTCCAAAAGGTGTAGCAGGGAGATAACTGGACAAGCCCTGGGCCATTCTGCCAAAATTGATAGGATGAAAACCATCAACATCTTTACGGTGATCGATGGCCAGGGTCACCTTGGATTCATCTATATGCTTGGGAAGTGGTAATTGCACGATAAACCCATCGATATCCGGATTTTCATTTAGGTCATTTACAATTTCAAGAAGTTCTTCTTCCGAAATACTGTCATCTTTTTTTATCAGCGTGCTTTCAAATCCGCACTCATCGCACGAGTTTACTTTGTTTCGCACATAAGCCTGGCTAGCCGGATTGTCACCGACCAGTACAGCAGCCAGGTGAGGTACATTGCCACCCATGGCTTTGATCTGTGCTACCTCAGCAGCGATTTCCTGTTTAATTTCATGCGCCAGATTTTTTCCATCAAGGATTGTCATAGTTGAAATTTGTTTAATGTCAAAAATAGTTAATTGCTACTTTTGAAAGGTGGTTTCAAAAACGATTATTGACATAAACAGTAAAAAGTTCATTTTGAGTTAAGTATTATGAATCATTACTAATCTTTAAATCGATCGCTTATTATACTCAAGTTTCATTTCCGTACAGCACCAGAGTCCGTTGACTTTTTGATTGCCATGATGATTGATCTTCCATTTACTGCCTTTGAGGAGGTCGAAGAAGGTTTTGTCACTGCTGTCCAGGAAGCTGATTGGAAAGTTAAGGATCAGGAATTTATTGATCAATTACAGCGGAATGTTCACTTCAACTATTCCGTCGTGAAAGAAGAGCCCCAGAATTGGAATGCCATTTGGGAATCCGGCTTTAAAGAAATCATCATTGATTCATTTTGTACCATTCGAGCCCCTTTTCATAAGACGTCGGCTGAAAGTACTTACGAAATTGTTATTGAGCCGAGAATGGCATTTGGAACCGGACATCATGAGACCACCCGGCTCATGGTCAGGAGTATGCAGAAAATAAGCCTCATAGGAAAACAAGCCCTGGATTTCGGTAGTGGCTCTGGCATACTGGCTATCCTTGCGGTGAAGATGGGGGCAAATCCGGTTTTTGCTGTAGAAAGCGATGAACAAGCCGTTGTCAATTTGCTTGAAAACATCAGATATAATAATACAGATGAAATTACCGCAAGGTGTAACGATCAACTCGTTGATTTTCCTACAACGATTTTTGATGTAGTACTGGCCAATATTACCAGAAATGTTTTAATGGACCATGCAAATGAACTACGCAGAATTACAAAAAAAAATGGCACCTTAACGTTATCGGGATTCCTAAGTAAAGACCATGACGTTATCCTTCAGACTTTTAAACAAGCGGATTTTGAACCTATCTTCTTTCTCGAGGAAAATGACTGGATAGCACAAACATTCAAGAAATTATGAAGAAAATATTTACGGAAAAAGCTCCGGCACCGGGCGGACATTATTCACAGGCAACCAAGCAAGCGGGATTTATTTTTGTTTCCGGACAACTGCCCATTAATCCGGAAACCGGTGAAAAAATATTTGGAAACATCGAGATGCAAACTTCCCAGGTACTAAAAAACATGCTTGCGATCGTTGAAGCCGCAGGTGCAAATCTCGAAGATATCATGAAGGTTACCGTCTACATCTCGGACATAGAATTATGGGCTGAGG
>JAGQWV010000682.1 GCA_020437045.1 Saprospiraceae bacterium
TAATCGATGCGTTGGTCTACTAGCTCATCAAATTTGTTGAAACTGGTAACCACCAGTCAATAATTTCAAGTTTCCAAATGACATTTTAAATCCGCAAGATATTTGTTCGTGGGTTGACAGTCCGTTTGTAAAAAGCGTATCTTTCTTTTTGTGTAGCATTATTTTTCTCTTCGAATTACAACGAATGAAGATTGAAGGTGACAGTAGTTGGATTTTTGGGTTGTTTTCCTTTTTTACACTGTTACTTTTACAGCCATATTATTTATTAGGTCAGGAGGAGCCATCGACGGAGATTTCTTTCACCTGGACTGCAGATAATGGCAATGGTACTTTTACCAATCCTTTGTTTTACGAGGAGTTTTCTGATCCGGATATGATCAGAGTGGGTGACGACTACTACCTGACGGGAACTACGATGCACACCATGCCAGGCTTGCCTATCTTGCACTCGAGAGATTTAGTCAACTGGCGGCTATTGGGTTATGCCATAGAGAGGTTGAATACCGGTCCGGAGATCCGGTTGGAGGATGGTAAGGAATTTTATGGTCAGGGTATCTGGGCACCGTGCTTCCGTTATCACCAGGGTATGTATTACATCTTTACAAACGTCAACAGGTACGGAACACTGGTTTTTTCCTCCAGCCAACCGGAAGGACCTTGGAAGTCACAGAAGATGAAGGTAGGATTACATGATCTTTCGGTATTGTTTGATGACGATGATAAAACCTATGCCGTTTGGGGCTATGATGAAATAAAAATAACGCAGCTTACTAATGATCTGCTGGATACGCTACCCGGTACTACAGCCATCATCGTCGAGCGAGGAAGTGGAGCTGGGGAAGGGTGCCATTTTTACAAGGTCGATGGACGCTATTACATCACCAATACCAACTATGATCCCATATGTTATCAGGTTTGTTTGAGAGCGGATAATCCTTATGGCCCCTATGAGGTCAATGTGATGAGTGCCCTGGAAAATATGGGCGTCGGACAGCGGTTACGTCTCTGGAATACCCGGGAGGGACCACCCTTTGCCATTACCAGATATCCTGAAAACTATGTGGGATGCATTCCCATGCATCAAGGGGGAATATTACAGGTGCAATCCGGAGAATGGTGGGGATGGTCAATGCTCGACTACAATTCCATCGGCCGGGTGACAGCACTGTCTCCGGTTACCTGGCAGGATGGATGGCCTTATTTCGGACTACCGGGTAATTTGACCAGATCTCCACGTACCTGGATCAAGCCCAGAACTGGTTTTACTTCAGTTCCAACCAGTCCTTTTGACCGGAATGATGAATTTTCCGGGCCCCAGCTGAAAAATGCCTGGCAATGGAATCATTTACCTGATGACGATAAATGGTCTCTTACGGAAAGTGCCGGCTATTTGCGTCTGCATGCCCTGGCTTCTCCGGACTTTTGGCACGCAAAAAATACCTTGACTCAACGGGGTATTGGTCCCGAATCGCACGCCACCACAGAAATGGATTTTTCCCACATGATTGATGGGGATGTGGCCGGACTGGCATTGCTAAATCTGCCTTATGCCTATATTGGAGTGGTTAAAGAAAACGGAAAATTAAAGCTGCAATTCTTTAATCAACAGGAGGGACGCCTGATCGATCGCGATATATCGGACTTGGATAAAATATGGTTTCGGGCACATTGCAATTTTGAAACTGACATTGGGAATTTTAGTTTTAGTTATGATGGAACCAAGTTTCAAGAATTGGGTGGGGATATTCTCATGCCTTATCAATTGAAGACTTTCCAGGGGGTACGCTATGCCTTGTTCAATTTTAATAGGCAGCAGAAGCAGGGAGGTTTCGTTGATTTTAATTGGTTTAAAGTGCTTGAACCCAGAAATCGAGGTATCATGCGTTCGATACCGATAGGCAAGGCTATTACTCTTCAGTCCGTGGCTGATTCAACCTTGCTTGTCAACTGGAGAAACTTTCTTCGACCAGTGGATTCCGGAAGTGATTTTGCTAAGAAAGAGGCCAGTTCTTTTATGGTCCTCGACCGTAAGGAGGGAAGAGTAGCGTTACGATCAGTTGCCACCGGTGGCTTTGTCAGTGTGAAAGGAAATGCTGGGCTGGCTGAGGTCCGACTTGAAGCTGAAGATCAAGGAGAAGCATCCACTTTTCAATGGATCGAAATGGTAAACGGAGATGTGATGCTTCTTTCGCTATATAATCACCGATATATGCGTGTAGATCCGCGTGCTAGGAGTTTATGTTCGGCAGATGCCCGGGGTGCACAGCCTGATCATAAGGGTGGTGCGTGTTTCATTTGGCAATTGAGTAAATAAAGTGCGAATGAAGTCGTGAACCGATCTCCGGAATGGCAATCGATCCAAAACTCGTATCTTTCTAAGCAGCAGAACCCCTTTATAAGGCCCTGTTTTTAGAATTGATCCAATTTTGCTTATGGCTTATCGACTTCTTATCGCCGATGATCACCAGGTTATTATTGATGGGTTTTTAGCCATTTTTGAGAATGTGCCAGAAGTCGAAGTAGTGGCTACAGCCCGCAACGGAATAGAAGCATTAGAGCAACTTTCGAAGGTGGAGGTTGATGTCATTTTGTTGGACATTGATATGCCGGTGTTAAATGGTGTCGAGACTTGTAAGAAAATCAGCAGAGACTTT
>JAGQWV010000683.1 GCA_020437045.1 Saprospiraceae bacterium
ATATGGTGGGAGTTACCTGGATCCAGATCGATTTGGTCAATGATTTGGCAAAAAAATTTGGGGTGAAGGAAACTTCCCAATCTAAATTACTTTTGTCTTCGATCCTGACCACGATAACAGGAAAGATGCTGTCGGAGGGGATCATTCAGCTCTCTGAAAAAACCTGGTTAACCAATATTGTGAGCGAGTCGTTAGTGCGGGCCACCATCGCTGGTTTTATCACGACTATTTCGGGAGAAGTTTATGCCCAGCATTTTAAATATGGTGGATCGATTGAGAACATCACCCTAACGCATTACTTAGATTATTTCATTACCCAGTTGGATTCAGACCGCCTAAGTTTAACCAATGTACTTAAGCCGGTCTACCAACAATTTATAAATAACTTATAGTGGCAGTTATCATAAACATTCTCATCACCGCTGTCGCATTTTATGTCGGGGCCAAAATTTTGAGTGGGGTTGTGATAAAGGACTTTAAACAAGCCCTATGGGTAGCTATTGTCGTAGGTATCTTAAATTTTACCTTGGGAACCGTTCTAAAAGTACTGACCTTAGGCATACTTTCACTAACAATATTTGCCTGGATTTTAAATGCGATTATCATCCTGGTAGCCGATCGCTTGCTCCCTAATTTTAACGTTAAGAATTTTTGGTGGGCTTTTGGTCTGGCAGCAATAGTGAGTTTGGTGACGGGTTTCCTGGGAAGAATTTTTCTGTAAAATGGTCGGCTGCAATTTCTATACGACAGTGAGCAATCATAAACAGCTGCTGATCTGTTCAAGCAAGTTTATAAGCTTGGGATATTCATCAAAAAAATAGAAATCTTCCGGACTACTTGCCAGTTTTTGCATGTGATGAATAGAAAGCATACGAACTTGCTCACTCCAGGGATCCTGATAGGGAATTGTCTCTCCCGAATAAAGGCTAAAAACATGTACCGGGTCCACCCGGTTAACAATTTCTCCTTCTTTTAGTCGAAAAATACTTTCTAAATCCTGTTGAAAACCAAATCCACGAGAATGAGCATGTGGATCACCATCCGACACCAGAATAAGAAACTTTTTCACACCTGGTGTCGAATTCAAATGAAACTGCTCATAAGCTAAATCTACCCCGGCATGAATATCTGTGGCAAAAACACTTATTGGTATTTTCAATTGCCGAATTGTCTCTTCGAGTGTATCGGTATCACCAGTAAGTTTCTGGATCAATTGAGCACCCCGATTGAACGAAATCAAACCAATTTTCATCGTATTGGGATTCAGCTCAAAACGAGATGTTAAGGCCAGCAGTACCGTCTGTACCTCATCGATAAACGCTCTTTCGCTGGCAGAAAAATCCAATGCGATAATTACATCTAAAGGACAATTAGGTAAAATCCGATCCTCCTCCTGCGCATGAGCAAAGAAATAAATCAAAAAAAAGAACGGAAGGGTAAATATTCTCAATGGCAACAACATCACATATTCGGGAAGTTAAGCCTTTCCCCAACATCATGCCCACTTTTTTAGTTCGTGCAAGTCCACAATCAATACAAACAGGAAATGTCATTCCAGATAAAATACCTCTTTCAACGGTACCACCACCGGCGATTTATCCGGATTGGTTTCCATAATATCCGCCATATGTGCCCACCATTTCCGCATTATGGGATGATCAGGTAAACTGGCTGTTGAATGATCATCTGTTAATTTCTGTACTGCAAAAAGCGTAGAAGTTTCTTGATCTAAAAAGATCGAATAATCACTAATACCAGAAGCTTTTAGAAGCCTTTGCAATTCCGGCCAGATTTCATCATGACGTTTTTTATACTCAGCCTCCTGACCTTTTATTAATTTCATTTTAAAAGCTACACGCATAGGATTGACGAATTTTGATTGACGAGTGACGAGTGATCTATAAAGCCACAAATTTAATAATTCTCGACAGGTGCAGAACGAATTCGATGATCAGCCAAAAGTGCAAATCTATTTTTGTGATTTTGCTGGTTTATTGCAGGAAATGGAAAGCCTTTTCAATGTATCTATATCACTATAAATCAGGGCTTCTTTCTTTGCTCTGCTCCATCTCTTTAATTGTTTTTCCCTGGCAATGGCTTCACCGGGTGAATCCCAATACTCCCAATAAAGCAATTTAAATGGCCTCCGAAAAAATGTGTATGCTCGGCTATTTTGACCAAGCTCATGTTCAATGTACCTACCCCTAAGATTATTGGTAACTCCCACATAATAGCTGTCATCACTGCACTTAATAATATATACATACATAAACTTTTGTACCAGTGCCATGATTCAATTTTGTGCAATTAAGGCCTCGACTCCGCTCGGCCTGACTTAAAAATACATTGTTAAACACCCTGAGCGGAGCCGAAGGGTCAGAGTCACCCTGAGCGGAGCCGAAGGGTCACCTCACTCCCCTCACCTTCATATCCAAGGTATACAAAGAGCCCATTGCCGTAACAAATAATTTTTTCTGCTCTTTACCCCCAAAGCAAATGTTGGCTGTCCAACGCTCCGGCACATCAATATGACCAATCTTTTCTCCCTTTTTATTAAAAATCGTAACACCTTCACCGGTTAGGTAGACATTACCTTTATGGTCGATCGTCATGCCATCCGACCCCATTTCTACAAATAATTGACGGTCGTACAATTCTCCATTTAATTTATTAATCCGGTACCGATATGTTTTTTTGTCACCTATGTCAACAATGTATAGGAATTTACCATTTTTAGTACCCACGATACCATTGGGTTTAACAAACCCTGTAGCAACCCGTTCCAGCGTAGTACGATCCGGAGAAAGATAATAGGCATCCTGGGTCTCAATCTCCATCTCCGTTCGTTCCCAATAGTTTCGCTTGTAAAAAGGATCGGTAAAATAGACTCCATCCCGCTTGTCGATCCATAAATCATTGGGTCCATTGAGCCTTTTTCCTTCAAAATCTTTCACCAGCACCTCTACTGATTTATCTGGTTTGATCAACCATAATTGATTATCAAGATCGGCACACGCCAATAAATTGCCTTTATTGTCAAAATAAAGTCCGTTTGAGCGGCCGGTATTTTCCATATATGTACTTACGGTGCCATTGGAAACAGACCATTTTAATATCCGGTCGTTGGGTTGGTCGGTGAAGTAGACATTCCCGTCCTTGTCTACAGCCGGGCCCTCCGTAAACTGATAATCCGAAGCAATCTTGGTTAGTTGTGCATCTTTCGCGATGAGCTTTGATTCCTGCTGGGCGACGACAATGCTACAGTAGAAGATCATCATGGGAATAACCAAAACCACATTCTTGGATGGCACTACATACTTCAAAGCTGTTTTTTTCATTATTCGCTCTTTTGATTGTTTACAAGCGAATATATAATTATGCTCTGACTACCGGTGGAAAGAGAGAAGGAAAACCAGGGTAAAATGCGTACCTATTCACAGGATAAAAGTTTGAATAAAAGGTCAATATCTTTTATTTTTTCTTGTTTCACACCTATGCTCATCCGACTACTGGACCCTAGCATCAGAATTCACTTCATGGAATTTATCCCGGTTATCACCTATCTATACCAAATGGAAGAAGAAAAGAACATCGCCGCTGAGCCCGATCTGGCCTATACCTCCAACACCTATGCGGATTATGTAAATTTCACTTTTGATTATATGGTCGAACTTATCCGGGGTAGAATCTATAAGATGACACCGGCACCAGCCCGAATCACCAACTCGTAGTTGGCAATCTACATCTTCAAACTAGTGCAGTTCAATCAGAAAATATGTAGAGTTTATTTGGCTCCCATCGACGTTATTTTGCCGATATACAATCCAAAACGAGATTCGCCCAATACCGTGGTACAACCAGATCTTTGCATCATTATTGATCCGGCAAAAATTCGAGCGACCGGATGTTTTGGGGCGCACCCGATCTGGTGATCGAAGTCATCTCACCCCACACCTCAAAAAAAAACTTGACTAAAAAATACGAGGTTTACGAAGAAGCCGGTGTACAGGAATATTAGATTGTATT
>JAGQWV010000684.1 GCA_020437045.1 Saprospiraceae bacterium
AGTGCAATCGAAGCCTCTTCATTGTAAGCCGGGATGATTACATCTATCAGCATGTCTGGTATCATTGGGGCAAAATTACAGTATTTCAAACGGTACTTAGGTTTGATCGACGACAATCCTGCATAATCATAGCCAGAAAAAAGGGATTTGCATTAGTATTGAAATAAAGGTTTTGTATGCACGTTTAAAAACGCAGAAGTTTACCTTTGTCTCGAATTTTCAAAATTGCATATTCCTGTTGAGAAAATCGATTACGATCATATACTTTTTTGGTGCGGCATTTCTCGCAATTATCTTTTTCAATACGTCCTGTACTAAAATTGAATTTATCAATGATAGTGGGGCAGCATTGAGTTTTTCGACGGATACCCTCACCTTCGATACCGTGTTTACTGAAAGAGGGAGTGCCACCCGGTTTTTCAAAGTCTACAACCGGCATTCGAAATATATCCGCATCAGTCGCATTTGGCTGGAAGACGAAGCAGCGAGTTTTTTCCGAATGAATGTTGATGGAATTGCCGGAAATGAAGCAATTGATGTGGAGATTCCCCCAAACGATAGCATTTATATATTTTTTGAAGTCACCGTTGATCCCGATCAGCCGGTTTCGGTAAGTCCCTTTGTGATCGACGATATGGTAAATTTTGAAACAAACGGCAACAAGCAATCGGTGACTCTGGAAGCGTGGGGACAAAATGCCAACTATCTACCCAATCGTGCTTCTGCAGGCAAGCAGAATCTGTACACCTGTAATTTCAATGAATGGGTCTGGGATGACCCTAAACCATACGTACTCTATGGTGTATTAGTAATCGACAGCTGTACGTTGGTGATGCCACCCGGTACTCAAGTCTATATCCATGGCGGCTTTGGTCGAACCGATGATGGGACTCCCTACAATGATGGGGTATTGTATATGTATCGAAATGGAAAATTGCGAATCGAAGGCACGGAAGATCAACCGGTGGTCATTCAAGGTGATCGTCTTGAGGAAGAATATAGTGAAGTATCCGGCCAATGGGGTAGGATTCAATTGGGGCCATTGAGTCAAGGGCATTTGATCGATCATGCAGAAATAAAAAATGGGATCATCGGTATTTTGGTCGATTCACTGGCTGAGTTAACCATCAAAAACTCGAAAATATTCAACACTTCTTCCAGCGCCCTGGCAGGATATAGTGCCCGGATTGTCGCCGAAAACTGTCTTTTCCACAGTAGTGGAGCAAATAATGTCACCTTTATCCTCGGGGGTAATTATAACTTTTCCTATTGTACCCTGGCTAATTATGGCACTTCTACCGAATCTCTAAGTGCATCAAATTTCACCTGTCTGGATGGAGCAATTCCTTGTGATTATCCGGTGGCTGCTCCTCTTAACATGACATTCCGTAATTCAATTATCTACGGAAGTAGCCGGGATGTCATCAGCTTGCAGGATGGTGTAGGTGAGCAAGATCCTTCTTTTTTCCGTTATCGTTTTCTAAACTGTGTGGTACGGGTGGATGAATTGTTGGACGAAGGAGGACACCCTGATTTTTTCGATTTCTGTAATCCCTGTCTTAATGGAGATGGTGATTCACCACTTTTTGTCGATCCCGATCTAAATGATTACCACCTGGATAGTCTCTCGATAGCTATTGAACTCGCAAAACCGATCATCAATATTAATCAGGATCTGGAAGGTAATGATCGTGACCTGGACCGTCCCGATGCTGGTTGCTATGAAAAGACCAATTGATCAGGATCAACCAACTTTACTTTCCAGAGTAGTATCATTCCTATGATAAAGTAAATACCCAAAAGAAGCACACTATTGCGCATACCACCGCTGACTTGATCCAGAAACCCAAAACTAAAGGTCCCAAAGACAATTGCGATCTTTTCCAATACCTCATAAAAGCTGAAATAGGAGGTGGTATCATCCTGACGATTGCTGATCAACTTGGAGTAGGTAGAGCGACTCATCGATTGTATCCCTCCCATGACTAAGCCGACCAGGGTAGCTATCAGGTAAAATTGGATTTTTTCAATGACATAGTAAGCCAGGATACAGATGAGTACCCAAATGATTAGCATAGACATCAATGAAATTTTATTGCCCCTGATTTTCGATACATAGGCGAAGAGATAAGCCCCGCCAATGGCCACCAACTGTAATATGATGATCACCAAAATGAGCTCCGAGCTGTTGAAATGCAATTCTTTCTCAGCAAAAGTTGCTGCCAAATATAGGATGGTCTGGACTCCGGCACTATAGCAGAAAAAAGAAATCAGAAAGCGCTTCAAGTTCGTTTGGGGTTTTAGCTCACGCCAGACTTGTTTGATCTCATTCAAGCCTTTTTGCATCACTTTTTTTTCAAAGCTGGATTTTACTTCACCGGGCATCCGTCGAAAAGTAATTTGGGCAAAGCCGATCCACCATATTCCCACCATGAGGAATGCCAGACGAACAGAGAGCGAACTCTCTCCGGGTATACCAAAGAACGAAGGTTGTAATATGATCCATAGGTTGAGCAGAAGTAGTATGACACTGCCGATATATCCAAAGGCAAACCCTTTGGCACTGACCCGGTCATATCGATCGGGCGTGCTGATCAACGGAAGATAGCTGTTGTAAAAAACCTTGCCGCCATCAAATCCAATCGTAGCTAAAATGAAGAATGTAAGCGCGATTCCTACCTGGGGCATGCCTTTGAAAAAAAACAGACCGGCACACGAGATAGAGCCCAGTGTGGTAAATATTTTCAGAAAAAAAAGCTTGCGACCACTGTAATCAGCTACTCCCGATAAAACAGGTAACATCAA
>JAGQWV010000685.1 GCA_020437045.1 Saprospiraceae bacterium
TGTATTGGAAAGTAGATGCCTATAAACAGTTCTAAATTATTCTAAGTAAAACTTATTAAAACCCTCTAAATAAACTATTTATAGGGTTTTTCATTTTTATCTCTTTTTATTCAGTTTTCAATTTTGATAGAATATTTGTACCGGATTTGTACCGTTTTTTGGCGGTACAATTTCTTTACTAAATTGGGGAAGATTATGAAACAATGAGATACAATCGGCAGAGTCATCAGATGTTGACCCTATCGAAGGAAAAGAAATATGATGGTTCCATCCTGTCAACTTATTTTCACCATCCAATACTGCCTTGATTCGCTGGGCACTGATTGCCTGATAAAAATCATGCTTGATATCATCCTCCCTATTCCATTGCACTTTAACTGGAAGGCCAGTTTTTTGATCTAACAAGCTGCTTCTACGACGAAGTCAGGTTTTGATTTACGGCCAAATCCTCCTCCAATCAAGGTTACATTCACTGTCACGTCCTTCACATCCATCCCCAGCGCTTCGGCCACAGAATTCCTTGCAAGTTGTGGATGCTGGCTTGGTGCCCAAATCTCACATTTCCCATCTTTTAACTCAGCTAATGCACAAGGAGGCTCAATGGTACTATGTGCATAAAAAGGAGTCAAATAGGTTCTTTCAATGACTTTGGAGGCACTTCTTGATGCCTGCTCAAAATCGCCACGTTGCCTTCTTATTTTTCCATTTCTTTTGGTGCTTTCCAGAAGTTCCTGGCGATAGACATCTGAATCATGACCGGCATTGGGTCCTAGATGATGATTAAAAAAATCCAAAGATTGTTATTTATTGGTGTCCAAAAAACAAAATCCGCACCCAATATCATGGAATACGGACTTTGATGAACCATTCAAATCTTAAAATCGAATCAATTAATTTATTCAATTTCTAGAAGGGATCAGGACTTTCTTGCTTCGCCCCCAATAAATCAAGTAGGCAATAGCTCCGAAAACCAAATTGAAGGGTTCAACTATCCGATATTTCCGGATAGTTGAAATTGAGGGGAAAAGGAATATTAGAAAATGGAAATAACATAGAAATCATTAAGACTCTATGTATTAACCTTTATTCAAACAGTAAATTCTCAATGTGAGATTTCCACCATCGGAAGATAGTACCGAGTATGTCTCAATTTTCCAGTCTTTTTTAAGGCTCCAATAGCCACCATTTCCGTAAGATCTCTGGTTGCAGTAGCGGGTGAAGTTTTGCTGATTCGGATATAGTTCTCGGCACTTAGTCCCCCTTGGAAACCAGCCGGCCCCTCTCGAAATAGCCGAAGTGCAACTTTAGACTGACGCTCATTCAGCTTATACCGGAACTCCTCGAAATATCGAGCCTTTTCCACAATGAAGAGGATAAACTTCTGCACATGGGTTTGAGCTTTCAATACCTCTTCAGAAAAATATACTAACCAGTCCGTTACCTCCAACGAGCCGTTTGCACGTTCCAAAGCCTTATAATACGCCTTTTTATTCCCTTCGATAGTACTGGACAGTGAAGTAATCAAAGGATGTTTCGCTCCCATGGCTAGGGCTTTTTCTGCAATAGCACGACCGATTCTCCCATTTCCATCTTCAAAAGGGTGGATTAATTCAAAAAATAGATGTGCCAATCCGGCATGAACCAATGTGGGCATTCCATCGCTAAAAGATCGGTTGAACCATAGGAGAAAATTTTCCATCTCGCTTTGCACCCGGTGAGAAGGCGGAGCTTCATAGAAAACTTGGGGCAAATCCAATCTCCCAGATACTATCTGCATTGGATCTTCATGAACTCGGTAACCTCCAATGGTTTCCAAATCAATCCTTCCATTCATCAGCATTTGATGCCAGGAGAACAGACGCTCTTGATCAAGGGGCTCACTGTAACTTTTGTAGAGATCCACCATCATACGGGAAGCCCCTGTTTCCCTGGGGCCAGACCTTCTCCCATCAGTCTGCAATCCCAGCTGGCCACGTATGGATGACTGGACGGAATCTCTGTCCAATATTTCCCCTTCAATCTTGGATGTATCTATCGCTTCATTACTCAATAAGGTGACGCGCAATTCATCCATATCATCAGTCGACACCGAACTAAGCGACCCTAAAATCAAACCCGTATTTCGGTGAAATTCCCGTTCTAAATGTTTGAATGCAGCTGTGTCAAATGTAAATTCTGGCCAATCGGACTTCTCCCAAATCCACTTCATGAGTTATTGAAATTATTTCTATAGCTCAAAAATACGAAAAATATGATCTATAGAATGGCTTTCTATCGCTCACATGAAAAACTTACCAAAAAATTAAGCCTATATTAAAAAGATTGTACACCATTACCACCCGCTTCTGCCAACCATTCCACTCCTTTGCTATTTTCGAAAACATAATCGACATTAAGGGTGCGACTTGAGGAAATGGACGTCGTTCGGCTTTGGGTATGCACTGAGGTGCCGGCCAGAGACTTTTAATTTAATGAAAACTGAATTAGCGAACGAATTAAATCGATTTTATCAATAAAATTAAACTGCTATATTTTTTAAAACTTTCTATCTCGCGGAAATTTTACCGACACCACAGGCATCCTAACAAGCCCGGAATAAAATTTATTCATTTTATCTTAACTTGAGTAAAAGCCTGATCATTAAAATTCGATTGAGAACTAACCAGATGCTAATGTGCCACGATATCTATGCTAGTTCTCTAATTGCACTTGGCATTAGTTTGGCCCTATCAGCTTGTTTATCTAAAGGCAGTGATATAGCGACCGTCGAAGCCAGCGAAACACCGATAACATTTCTTGGTGATCTGCATGGAGAAGTAACACCCTATACGATCGAAAGGGTTAATGTCGACAGCGTTAATCAACCAAAAAAAGTACCCCTCCATAAACCACCGAAAGTTTTCACGCTATCATCCAATAACATCCCTGCCGGAAAACCACCGATGATGGACATCCCGGAAAACCTGACGGTCATTACCCCAGGTGAAAATGGTGTACCGATCCCGGATACACTTCCTGTGTTTCGTAAAGTCATGCCGGCATATCAAGTTCCTTTCGCATCGATCGCGGCCCCCATCAAACAGCAAAACACCATAGCCGACATCACCAATCTAAGTGTAGCACAGGGCCTGCATTCATCAAATGTCCATTCCATCATAGAAGATAGACGGGGGGACTTATGGATTGGACAGCGGTCCGGTGTGCTAAGATATAATGGTCAGAGTCAGCAATTATTTACCGCCAAAGAAGGATTCGTTGATGATAATCCCTGGAGGATTTATGAAGATAGCCGGGGTCTCATCTGGTTTGCCACTTTTAAGGGTCATCTGATTAGTTATAATGGTCAATATTTCACTCATTATTTTGGTGATGGGAACAGAGATTTGGGATCACCGCAAGATATTGTTGAAGATCAATTGGGCAACATCTGGTTTGGGAGCGGTATGGGGGGGTTGCTATGTTTTACGGGTCAACATTTCATTCATTACACCACCAAGCATGGACTCTCAGATAATGGTATTCGGTCGCTTGCGATAGGTGACGGGGGTAATGTCTTAATTGGGACCAATAACGGGGGGCTAAATATTTTTGATGGGACCTGTTTTACGCACTACTCAACCAAAGAAGGATTAAGTAGCAATTTTGTAAAAGCTATTGAGCCCGATAATGATGGTAATTTCTGGCTGGGCACCTATGGAGGTGGACTCAATCTTTTTGTACCTCCTAATGCTGCAAATAATAGCGCAGGTACGATTATTCAATACAAACCTGACCAGAATCTGAAAAATGCCAATGTGTTATCCCTTCTGAATGATGACCGGGGCCATTTGTGGATAGGCACGGATGGGAACGGGATGTACGTTTATGATGGAGAAAATTTTCGCCACTATTCAAAAAAAACAGGACTCAGTCACAACAACATTTTGGCATTGGCACAAGATGATTGGGGAAACATCTGGTCAGGCACTTCCGAGGGTGGCATAAACCGGTTTGCATTAAATAGCGCTGTTACGCATACTTCGCTGGAGCAATATATTGCTCATCAGGAGATAAAATGCATCATCGAAGATTCTCATGGTGATCTTTGGATTGGAACTTTCGGCAGCGGTGTGTTGCATGTTTCTCAAGAAAAAGATGTGGTGACGATTGCACAGTACACCACCGAACAGGGGCTTTTAAGTAATTCGATCATTGCGATGGCCCAGGACCATCAGGGCAACTTTTGGTTTAGTCATTTTGAGACGGGTATTAGTCGCTTTGAAACCTTTGATTCCAAAAATTACACTGCAGGTATGATCACCCATTTTACCCCCGCAGAAGGATTACGCGGCATAAGTTACATGGGTCTCGAAATAGATAGCAAAGGTCGAATATGGCTAGGATCTCAGTTTGGTGAAGGTCTCAGTCTATACGATCCAACGGCAGGACGTGGCACATTCTTTAATATTATATTCGAAGATCCTTGCCTGGATTTTGTTTATCATATCCTGGAAGACAGTAAAAATCATCTATGGTTTGCCACAAACTGCGGAATCCTGAAATATGAGCCGGAAAAGTCAGACTGGGGCTTCACCCATTATCATGATCAGAGAGGTCTAAAAAAATCGATCATTTCTTTGTTAGAAGATAAAGATGGTGCAATATGGGCGGTGGGAATGGATGGCGCAGTTAAATATGATTCGCAGAAAGGACTGTTCCATTACGGCAATAAGGATGGCCTGCTGAGTGAAGCAGTATATGCAATCCAGGAAGATGTGGAGGGGCGAATTTGGATACTTAGTGAATTGGGACTCAATGCCTTGATGTTTGATCCGCGGAAAACCAAGGAGATCTCTGATCCGCTAATTCCTACTTACGAGATACGGAGTATGACTCGACAAAACGGGATCCTACACCCAGCCTCTTCACCAAATTCCTTTCTCATTGACCAGCATAATCAGGCATGGCTTGGTCACAGTGATGGCTGGAGCATCATTGATCTGGATGAGATGCAATTCTCCACAAACACGCCTAAAGTCCATCTTAACACTGTCGATATCATCCAGTCTCCTATCGACTATCGACAGCTGCAAGATTCGAGTTACCGTGAAGGAATGCCATTTGGCGACGCTCTGGTCCATGCTTTTGATACGGTGAGCCGTTTTTATAATTATCCGGTCCATCCGAAATTTCCTTATCAAATCAATCATCTGACTTTTCATTTCTCCGCGATTGACTGGGCGTCTCCACAGCAAGTTAGGTACAGCTATCGGTTGGTCGGTCAAGAGCATCAATGGACGCTACCTTCGAAAGATACCAAAGCTGACTTTCGCAACTTACCACCGGGAGATTATAGATTTCAAGTGAAGGCTCTCGGAAGTGCGAATCGCTGGAGTGATGTATTTGAATATCCCCTTCAGATAAATACACCCTGGTGGCAGTCATGGTTGGCCTACCTACTATATGCAGCTGCAATCTCAGGTATCTGGTACGGACTTTATCGATTTCTCCTGGTCCGCAAACTTGCCATGCAGGAGGCACATCAACTGCGGGAAATGGACCGATTCAAAACCCAATTTTACACTAACATCACCCACGAGTTCCGTACTCCGCTGACAGTCATCAATGGCATGGCTGATATCGTGCTAGAAAATCCAGAGAATTGGTTTCGGGAAGGAGTTACTATGATCAAACGAAATGGAAAGCACCTGCTCCAGATGATCAATCAACTTTTGGATCTCTCCAAACTGGAATCAAATTCGCTTCCTGTCAACCTCATTCAAGATGATATTATTGCTTATCTTAAATATCTCACAGAATCATTGCACTCTCTGGCGGCTACCAAAGAGATTTGTCTCTCCATCGATACCGACAAGGATCAATGGTACATGGACTTTGACCCAGCCAAGATACAGAGCATCTTCACAAATCTGGTGGGGAATGCCATCAAATTCACTCCTCCGGGAGGTGATATTCATATTCGCATACGATGTGATGGAGCAACCGGCATTGAAAAGGGCCTTCAACTGAAGATTTCCGATAATGGTGATGGAATCGCTGAGGAGGACTTACCCTTTGTTTTTGATCGGTTTCATCAAAATCGTCAGTCAACCAGACGAGTTGGTGAAGGTTCAGGCATTGGCCTGGCTTTGACCAGAGAGATGGTCAAGTTATTGGATGGGAGGATTAGTCTGACGAGCAAGGACGGTGAGGGTACCGAGGTTACCGTCGAGCTGCCTGTAGCCAGACAGGCTGGCAAAGAGGCCGCGACAGACCTTATAAATGAATCGGTGAGTGTTGAAGAAACAGAGGTTTTTAGCTACGTGGGCACCGTGCAGACCATGGCAAACACTGATGATGAACTCCCTCTTGCGCTCCTTATTGAAGACCAGCAGGATGTGATGAATTATCTGAGCATTTGCCTTCTGGGGCAGTATCGTCTGGAAATGGCCAGGAATGGCTGCATCGGTATTGAAAAAGCCATCCAACTGGTGCCGGATATTATCATCAGCGATGTGATGATGCCCGAAAAGGATGGCTTCGAAGTGGTACACACCTTAAAGCATGATAAACGTACCAGTCATATCCCGATCATCTTGTTGACGGCAAAGGCGGATCTGGATTCGCGATTACAGGGTCTGGATCGGGGGGCTGATGCCTATCTTACCAAACCCTTTGAAAGGCTGGAACTGGAGGTACGCCTTCGAAAGCTGATCGAACTTCGGCGACATCTAAGTAACCGCTATAGCGCCTTGCATCCAGTCGTTGCTCCGGCAAACGCTGCAGAAGCACAGGAAGACCTATTCATTCAAGGGTTTCGAGAGACCGTAGAGCGTGGCATGGACAAGGAAGACTTCGGTATCACCTTCCTATGTAGAGAACTGGGAGTCAGTCGAAGTCAGTTGCACAGAAAATTAAAGGCGCTAACGGGCAGATCGACTTCGCAGGCCATCCGGACCATTCGCATGCAAAAGGCCAAAGAATTACTAAAACAGCGAAGCATGAACATCTCAGAGGTTGGCTTTGCCGTTGGATATAGTAACCCCAGTTATTTTACCCGGGAATTCATCAAAGAATTTGGAGAACCACCCAGTGATTATCGAAATAAAGGTGTAAATCAATAAGCCTTACTGCCCAAATCCATTCATTGCAACCATCTCTACAGGATTAGAAACAATATGTAAAGGACGAAATAGACCCGGGGTCTATTTTGGTACCATTACAAATTTCCAGGAAAGCGTCTTTTCCTGGATTATTGGAAATCTAAATCATTTAGCAATGAAAATCTTAACCTTAACTCCACTTCTTATCCTGTGCATTTTCATATCACTGCAAGCGCAGCAAAGCGACCCATTACAGATCGACCGGAAGCGCGCTAAAATCATGGAGTCGTACATCCCTGATGTCATTGTCCAGTCAACCGCCTTAATCGAAGCATCGGATGGCAATCCCAGGCATATACTGGTCAGGGGATATACGATGCCTTCCAATTATTTCCTAATGCGATTTCCGGTGGATGCCTGGAACGAAAAAATTTTCATGGATGGCTGTGGCTTGGGATGCGGGACATTGCCAACCGATATTTCGGGAAAATTAAAAAAAGCGCTCCAGCGAGGATATGCCACTGCTACCACGAACTCCGGACATTGGGGCACCAGTATTCGAGATTTTACCTGGGCCCACAATAATCGGCAGGCCGAAATAGACTTCGCTCACCGGGCGGTGCATGAAACTTTGCGGGCCACCACGGAATTGGTAAAAGCCTTTTATAATCGCGACCCGGCTCTCTCCTATTTCTGGTCTTGTTCTAATGGAGGACGACAGGCAGTGATGACAGCAGCACTATATCCAGGTGATTTTGACGGCGTAATCTCAGAGGCACCGGTTCTGGATTGGTCAAAGCTCATGATCTTGTATGCCTGGCTTCGCCAAACCAATACCGGGCCAGATCGAAAAGATATTATCACCCGGAAAGATCTCGCACTTGTTAGCCAATTGCTTTATCAGGAGTGTGATAAATTGGATGGAAAGGCGGATGGGTTAATTGATGATCCCTCCAGGTGCTCCTTTGATTTAAATTCTTTACGCTGTCAGGATGGACCAGATTGCCTAAGTCCCGAAAAAGTGGAAGTATTAAAAAAATGGTACCGGGGACCGGAAAATTCGAAAGGAGAGAAGGTGCTGGCACATGGAATTGCGCTTTCTTCCGAACCCTATTGGGGGTGGCTGCTTGGGGCCACGGATGAAGCTTTTGATGAATTTCCACCCTGGGATGAATTTATGCAATACATCACTTTCCAGACAGACCCGGGTGAGCATTATTCCGTCTATGATTTCAATTTCGATGAGGACCCCAAAAAAATGACATTCATGAGTGATCTCCTCGATGCCAGCCATCAATCAATCCAATCATATAAAGACGGAGGAGGAAAAATACTGATGTTTCACGGCATAGCTGATCCCCTTGTACCTTATCAATATTCCATCGATTATTTTCACCGCATTAATGACCTTTACGGACAGGAGACTGATGATTTCTTTCGCTTATTTCTCATACCGGGTATGGACCATTGTTCCTATCAAACGCAACTGGGCATCAGCGACCAAAGTGTGGATCCTTTATCGGCGCTGGAAACCTGGGTAGAAAAAGACAGGGCTCCTGATCAATTGCCTGTGATTCAGTACCTGGATGATGGATCAATAAAATCTCGCTTTTCCGTTTCTTCATATAGGGACCCCTGATTAGTTTAAAGGACGAATCACAAACTACATGCAAAAATTACTCTGGCCTCGGATAGCAGAAGATAGAAGACAGTAACTACTAAGCAAGGGAGATCTAAGAGAGGAGAAAGCTCTATTGATTCCTTCAGAAAACTTATATTACATTTTTATTACAATAGCAAGTGCTCACCTACTGTCATGAAAAATTTATTAATTCTATCCTACTTCACCCTAATCGGCACCGTTTGTCTTGCCCAGATCAATTTGAAAGGACTAAAGCAAATAGGCACCGTAGATGAACGGTTTCAATCATATAACATAGAAATGTGTGAGGTAATTGGGGGCGATTTCTGGATTCCCTATGAGTTGATTGATTCAGTCAGAAGGA
>JAGQWV010000686.1 GCA_020437045.1 Saprospiraceae bacterium
TACTGCGGAAATGCTGCACTAGTATAACGTCAAGCAGTCTATACCGTCGATATTTTCTTTTTAATTAAGTGATGAATCTTATTTTTTGGACTCAGACATAATCAGTTTTAAATGATTTATCTAATTTTCCTAATTATGTTTGCTGTTGACTCAGCATCGGATGGGCACTCCATATTCATTGAGTTATTAAATATAGTCGATCACTATATTTGAACCTTTTAAAGGTCCGATTAAAATAAAAGACATGACTCATAATATTTTTAAAGCAAAATTGATGATCAGTATTCTGGTCATCGTAATGGCTTCTTGCCAAACGAAGGAAAAGGACTATGGAGTAAAGGAAATTGGTTCGAAAAAAGAGGTTCTTTTGATTGGGACATTTCATTATAATAATCCAGGTGCCGATGTAGCCAAGACAAAATCTTTCGATATTCTTAAATCCGAAGCTCAGGATGAGTTGGAAAAAATGGCCAAGAAAATAGGCGAGTACAAACCCACCAGGATTTTTGTAGAATGGGAATACGATGAACAAAAGGATTTGGATTCACTTTATCGTCTTTATCAGGATGGAATTTATTTTGATAATCCGGAGCTCAGCAATTTCTATCAAAAAAATGAAATATTTCAACTCGCCTTTCGAGTCGCCGATATGTTAGATCTAAAGCAGGTCTACGGAATTGACTATGATGGAACAAGTTTTCCCTTTGATAGTATGATGCATGTTGTTTCGCAGAGTGAACAAGAGCATTTGCAAACTGAAATTCAGCAGATGATTCAAGATTTTACAGAAGGGTTTGATCAAAAAATAGAAGAGGGGAGCTCGTTGATCAATCTGACCAGGTATTTGAATACGGATAGCTTTTTCAGACTTTCCAACCATATCCATTGCGAAATACCTCTACTCGTAGGTCCGGTTGATAATTTTATTGGCCCTTTTCTCACCTCAGAGTGGTATAAACGAAATCTTTATATGTGGTCTATGATTCAGAAGATCACAAGTGATTCTGATCAACGCATCATGGTATTGCTGGGATCCAGTCACGCGGCGGTTATCAATGAATTTGTAGCAATGAATCCCGAATGGAAGTCGATAAGATTTAACGATATTTTCGGTTCAGATATCCCGAAATAGTATTTTCTTCAATGGTATCTGCAGAAGACTTCATGAAACTTCCGATGGGGCGTGTTGCAAAAGAAAACATTTATGAATCTTTTGAATGGAAGTCTATATTTTAGTCTACTTCCTAAAGTTTGCAAATAAACCACAAGCCTCTTTTTTGATCTGATGCAATCTCTTTGTATTTTGGAATCAAACTCTTGATCATGATCGTCACTAAAAAAGTGTGGTTTTTTATTTTTCTGAATATCAGTCTTTTAATTGCAGGATGTGCTGATGACCAATACTATTCCCTGGAAGACTATGCCAGTGTGTCGAAGGCAGATGTTCATATCCACATTCGTACCCACAGAAATTCATTTGTCGAACAGGCCTTAAAGGATAATTTTTCCCTGGTCAACATCGTAGTGGATGGTGCCGGAACCTGGGAGGGCGTGCGTAACCAATTTAAGTATGTGAAAATGCAGCACGAAAATCATCCGGATGCATTTCGCATGATCACGGCTGTCAGTGTCGAAGATTTTCATGAACCGGGTTGGACGGAAAAATCGATTGCCTGGTTGGACAGTTGTTTCGATCAGGGAGCGATAGGTGTAAAATTCTGGAAGAATATCGGGATGGTATTAAAAGATACCAATGGAACCAACGTGATGCTCGATGATGCTCGATTCGATCCTATTTTTGATCACATCATTTCCCGGAATAAACTGGTAGTTGGTCACCTCGGCGAGCCATACAATTGTTGGCTACCCCTGGATGAAATGACCACCAACAACGACCGTTCCTATTTCGAAGAACATCCGCAGTACCACATGTATAATCATCCGGAATTACCATCGTATCAGGATCAGATTCAGGCGCGAAACCGGAGGCTGGATAAAAATCCCAATCTAAAATTTACCGCCGCTCATATGGCCAGCATCGAGTGGAATGTCGATAGCCTTGGAGCCTGGTTTGACAAATATCCAGATGCCACTATTGATCTGGCTGCCCGGATGGGCCAGGTATTTTATCAAACGCAACAAGACCGGGAGCGGGTCCGAAATTTCTTCCTGAAATATCATAATCGAATTACTTATGCCACTGATCTTGGTGACCGTGGAGGAAATGATGCAGATCAGATGGCTGCAGAGCTGCACGATGTATGGATGCGCGATTGGACTTATTTTGTTACTGATCAGACAATGGAAAGTGATTTGGTCAACGGTCCTTTCCAAGGGTTGAAATTACCAAAGGAAGCAGTTGACGGTATATTTTTCAATACCGCCAAACGGGTATTCGGATTTTAAGATTGTGAAAAATTCTGCCTCAATGGGATTCACCATGATTCCCTGATCTGGAATTGTTGAATCCACTCCGTCATTCGATTAAACCGGGATTATACATTAGCCTTTTTATTACGAGACAG
>JAGQWV010000687.1 GCA_020437045.1 Saprospiraceae bacterium
CAAATATAATATGGCATCAGTCGACACGGGGGGTTCAATTACAGCAAAATAGCCACCTTTGAGAGTTGTCACTCCTTTCACCGTTTTATTTAGTGAAGGGATAAACCATACGATATCCAGGTCGCCGCTGACATCCGAAAGATTCACTGTTCCTTTGCTGAAAGGTGGAAAATATATCAGGTATTCTTGTCCGGGGTTTGCCAGACAATAGCGCGTCGTAGAAAGGTCTGCATGCGGTTTCATATTCTTCAGATCCACCTGTTTCGCAAAACGGTTGATATACCCCATGTTATCTCGCAAAGGTTCGTAATCGGGATAATCGCGATCGAGTCGGTTGATACCGCCCGTTACAAATGCCCAATCCATCTCCGGCAACTTCATCTTTCCGGGAATCCGCTTCCAGGAATCCATAAATATGGGGTTTAACCCCCTTAAGAAGCTTTTCCACGCCCATACGTAGTTGCCACCATAACCCCATAAGTGGTCCGTATCAATAATGCAGACTTTATCCCCCTTATTAATTGGAGGATTACTTCCGTAGTCATCTACAGCGTCGGCACCCGGTGCCGCCCAATCTGGTGGTTCCCAGGTTGGTGAAATGTAATCGGCAGGGCTATCCCATAAGATCTTATTTAACATTGTCGGTGTGATACGGGTACCTAGTCCGATCATGTGCTGTTTGGGCTTTTTAGCTTCCACTTCCCGAATATATCGGATCATATGGTAGCACCATTCGATCGTACCTCCTTCATTAATGATTTCATATAATACATTGTCCAGATCATTCACCGATTCGATTACTTTTTTGACATAAGCTTCCTGAAAAGCCAGCACTTTTGGATTGTCTAAACTGTGCAACGTTGGATGACCATCTTTGTCTACCCCTTTTTCTGCTACTTCCACCCCGTTTATGTTATTTACAAGATTGAAGGGATGTGAATTAAAAGGATCGACATCTTTCAGACCCATCTTGTTCAGACTCCACCCCTGAAAAAGCATGATCGACACATATATACCTCGTTGGCCTGCCTCAATAACACGGTCGCGCAAGCGCTGAAAATACTGTTCATTCCACTGGGTGAGATCAAATTTCAGCAGGTTATCGAATGCCAATCCGGGACCAGTGCGCCGGTACGGCATAGGATCGATCTGAATGGGCATGGTCGACCAGGAGGCACCATAAGGATGTTCCCAAACCCAGAAACGCATGAAATTGTGATCCTTGTCCTCCATCATATTCAAATACTCCTCCCAGTCAAGTTTTGGCATGTTCTCTTCCGAATAAATGTCTTGAAAGTTCTCCCAAGTGTGTGATCCAGTGAGAAATATGGCTTCGCCTGAATCGTCAGTGAAGTAATTTGGATTGGATGGAAGATGACGCAATACTCCCTGGATTTCAGGCATGGATGGATTCTGGGCCCATAGTGTCCCGGAAATGAAGATAATTAGAATTCCAGGGGAAAGTGCGCCTATTTTTTGCATGTCAAAGGAGTTGAAGAAAACGAATTTAGATATTTCCTCATCAATCAAATCAATTACGTGACATCCGAGAATCAAATTGATACAACTATAATATTACAACTATTAATGGGCGTTTCTCGTCCAATTGGAAAACCCGGAATGCCTTCAGAAGTGCTATTGAGCAAGCGCTATGGTGGCAAAAGACAACTTGATCCCACGGATACTAGAAAGAGCAGTAGCACACGATTCAAGGGTCGCCCCGGTTGTTAGTACATCATCGACCAGCAACACATGCTTGTTTTGCAAGTGAGCAGCGGCTGACCCCTTTTCAAAGGCATACATAATACTCTTCAGCCGTTCGTACCGGTTTTTACCGGTTTGTGTATCCGTATGCATAACCCTTCTCACCATGTTCAGATATAAATGCTTTTGCATAGACGTAGCTAATCCTTCCGCAAAAAACTTGCTTTGATTAAAGCCACGTTGCCTCTGTTTTATCGGGTGTAACGGTACGGGGATAACGCAATCTATTTCCTTGAAAGCCATGGCATTGGAAAGGAGTATCCCATATCGTTTGCCCAGTCGCAAAGCAATATTGGTTTGAGCCTTATACTTTATTTCATGGATCATCTTTTGTACAATACCACCAGGGTAAAAGCGGAACATGCTGGTTCCGGATTTAAAAAGCTGATGATTACTAATTCTCCTCAATGCTTCATTATCACCAAATTGATGAAAGTCAGTGAGGGGAAGTTTGGATTCACATCGCACACAAAATAATTCATCGTTATCAACAGGCTCTTCCTGGCAGCCTACGCATAAATGAGGATAAACTAAATGTAGAAGGTCGTGGAGAAGTTCTTTTATCATGATCAATAAAGACTGAACTGCTAAGAGATTTATATTTTCGCAACGGATTATGGGGCGTTTTAAAAATACAAAATACCTTAATGCTATCCAGAAGGGAATCATGGCCTGGAGCAGCGAAAACCCCAGGCATTTGCCATGGAAGGACAATCGTGATCCATATCAAATTTGGGTTTCAGAGATTATTTTACAACAGACACGAGTAGAACAGGGCCTTCCCTATTATTTAAAATTCATGGAGCGATATCCCACCCTTTTGGATCTTGCCAATAGCACTGAGGATGAGTTGATGAAAATTTGGGAAGGCTTAGGATATTATCGCAGGGCGCGCCACATGCACCAGTCGGCACAGATCATTGTCCAGCAATATGATGCTATTTTTCCGCAGAACTATAGTGACATTTTACAACTGAAAGGTGTAGGATCGTATACGGCAGCGGCTATTGCTTCTTTTGCCTTTGACCTGCCTTATGTGGTTGTGGATGGGAATGTAATTCGATTAATATCCAGGCTTTTTGCCTTAGTAGACCCGGTCGATGATCCGAGTGTACGCAAGGAAATTGAAAACTTGGCCTCGATGCTGTTGGATAAAACTGATCCGGCTTTCTTTAATCAGGCGATTATGGACTTTGGGGCAATCCAATGTAAACCGGTCCATCCAGAATGTAATCATTGTCCCCTGCAGGAAAAGTGTCAAGCCTTTCAAAAGGACATGGTTAACTTGATACCGGCAAAGAAAGAAAAGAAACCCCGGAAAACCCGATTCTTCTATTATCTAGTGCCCTATAAGGATGAGTTTTTCTATATTAGAAAGAGAAGCACCACCGATATTTGGTCCGGATTGTTCGAATTTTACCTCATCGAATTCTCAGAGGAAGTAGATTGGTCAAAGATTTTACCAAATGTAGACCTGCCCATCAAAAGGGTCCATCGCCAGCAGAACAAATATAAACAACAGTTGTCTCATCAAATCATCCAGGCTGAATTTCTTACAGTCGAGTTGATTGATGATATATCTATTCTTGAAAGAGATAAATATACTCGTGTAAAAAGAAAAAAAATCCGGAATTTTGCATTCCCAAAAGTGATTGATTGTTTCTTAAAAGATAAAGACGTAATTTTAAATTTGCATTAATTCAATATATAAGACATGGTTAATAAAGTGACTCTGATAGGTAATTTGGGAAGAGACCCGGAAATCCGACACCTTGAAAGTGGAAGTATGGTCGGGAAGTTTCCAGTGGCTACCAATGAGAGCTACAGAGACAAAAATGGAGAATGGCAAACGATTACTGAATGGCACGATGTTGTGGTTTGGCGCTCTTTGGCAGAAAGAGCAGAACGCTCCCTCAAGAAAGGTTCCCTTGTTTATATTGAAGGTAAATTGACACACCGTAAATACCAGGATAAAGACGGAACGGATCGATATATCACTGAAGTAGTTGCCAACACAATAAGACCTTTGGATCGAAAAGAAGGTGGCACCAGTGGCTATGGAGGGAGTTTTCCGACTGCAGATGATGCCCCACAGGGTATCAGTTATGAATTGAAGGACAACAATACGGCAACGCAGGAAGTTGGTGGCAGCAAAGAAGAAGAAGTTGATGATGACCTTCCCTTCTAGTGCTGAGCGGCACTGCCCCCTGATTCGATTTTCTTTGATTAAGCATACGACATTTGGACAGTATTGAACCTCCCAGTAAGGGCTTACTTATTCTCTTTGCTCCTTTTGTATTACTGGTTGCATCTTTTACTGGATTGACCCTGAGCGTTATCCTGGTGCTTCTTTTGCTGGCTTGTTCGGCCCTTATATCAGGAGCAGAGGTGGCTTACTTTTCTTTAAGTCCTGCCGATCTACATTTGTTAGCCAATGAAGGAAGCCTGAAAAGTAAAAGGATTTTACATCTGCGTGAAAATCCCAGAATGCTGCTGGCCACGATTCTGATAAGCAATAACTTTGTCAATATTGCCATCGTCATTCTTTCTGATTTTATCATTCGAAATATTTTTCATCCCGATACCTTCCTTCACTGGGCGAGTGCCATGCCGGGATTTTTGACCAGTAATTTTACAGAAGATTCTTTAGCTAGAGCCATCGAATTTACGCTAACGATTGTAGGCGCTACCTTTCTTCTGGTGCTCTTCGGAGAGGTGGCACCCAAGATCTATGCGAACATTAATAACAAGCAGATGGCCAGGATTATGGCCTCACCGTTGATGTTCTTAAAAACACTTTTTTTTCCTATGTCCAAAATACTTGTTACCTGGTCATCCCGCTTTGAAGACCGGCTAGCTCAAGACACAGTGAGGAACAAAAATCGTAAGGACGACCTGGACAAAGCGATCGAGCTGACGGTTAGCCACGAATTAAACTCTGAAAAAGAGATTGATATCTTAAAAAGCATTGTGAAGTTTGGCGATGTGAGTGTCAAACAGATCATGCGGTCCCGGGTGGATGTTGTTGCCATAGATATTAATAGCCAGTTTAATGAAGTCATGAAAATTGTTAAGGAATCCGGCTATTCCCGGATACCGGTCTATGAAGAAGATTTTGATAACATTAAAGGAATTCTATATGTTAAAGACCTCCTCCTGCATTTAAATGAGGATGATAAGTTTGGATGGAATAAATTGGTTCGACCAGAGGTCAAGTATGTGCCGGAAGCCAAGAAGATTAATGAATTGTTGACGGAGTTTCAGCAAGAGCGTACGCACATGGCGATAGTGGTTGATGAATTTGGAGGCAGTGGCGGTCTGGTGACCCTTGAAGATGTTATGGAAGAAGTGATAGGGGATATCCGGGATGAATTTGACGAAGAAATAGAAGTTGAGTATGAAAAAATAGATGAATTCAACTATGTCTTTGAGGGCAAAACCCTCTTAAATGATCTTTGCCGGGTGATTGGCATCAGTACGGATACTTTTGAAGATGTAAAGGACGCAGACAGTCTGGCTGGTCTGATTCTTGAACTAATGGGTCGGATTCCCAGAAAAAATATTGAAATTAAGTTCAAGGAATACCGTTTCAAGATAATGGCAGTTAGCGCCAAAAGGATCGAAAAAGTAAAAATTACCCTTCCCAATGAAGTTAAGTCTTAGTTTCATACTGTTTGTTTTAATTCTGTTTTCCTGTGAGGACAAGGTCATTGTTCCCAAGCCGAGAGCATATCCCAAGATTGAATTTCCCGAGCGGAAATATGTGTCTTTTGACGAAAATTATTGTCACTTCACATTTGAACGACCCGCCTATACTGAAGTGGAACAAGACACGGCTTTTTTTGATGAAAAGCCAATAGACCCCTGTTGGTTTAACCTTTATTATCCAGATTTCAATTGCCGTATCTACTGCAGTTATTACCCAATTAGCGTACAAAACCCCTTTAGCAAGCTGAATAAAGACGCCTTTAATTTAGCGATGGAGCACAATCGTAAGGCAACGTATATTGACGAAGTAAAGTTTGAGAAACCTAATGACGTCAGTGGTTTTATATTTGATCTGGAAGGACCGGTCGCCACGCCCTTTCAA
>JAGQWV010000688.1 GCA_020437045.1 Saprospiraceae bacterium
CGTGTTAAAAAATCTGCTATTGGATCTGTAGCTGCCATAATAATTTTTTCTTTATGCTTGAACTTTTACCAGCTGGATTTTGTGACACCAGGAATTTTTCCATCAAGAGCCATCTTACGAAATACCACTCTGCAAATCCCAAAATGCCGGATATAGCCTTTTGGTCTACCAGTGAGCTGACAACGATTATGCAAACGCACCGTAGAAGAGTTTTTTGGTAATTTGTCCAATTCTTCCCAACGACCCTCTTCTTTTAGTTTTTTTCGTAGCTCTGCATACTTAGCTACCAGTCGTTCTCTTTTTTTATCTCTGGCTATTAATGATTTTCTTGCCATAATGTATCAGCTCCTTATTATTCTGAATTAGTTATTTTGATTTTTAAACGGAAGACCAAGCTCTTTCAATAAGAACATAGCTTCAGAATCAGTTTTTGCAGAAGTCACAAATGTGATGTCCAGGCCACTGATCCGGTTTACCTTATCCAGGTCGATTTCCGGAAAAATAATTTGTTCGGTAATTCCTAGTGAGTAATTACCCCGGCCATCAAAGCTTTTGTCATTAATACCGCGAAAGTCACGTACCCTTGGCAAAGCTACGGTGATCAGACGTTCGAGAAATTCAAACATTTGATCTTTTCTCAGCGTAACCCGGCATCCGATAGTCATACCTTCTCTCAATTTGAAATTAGATACAGATTTTCGGGCGATCGTTGGCACAGCTTTCTGACCAGCAATCATGGTCATTTCCTCTAATGCATGATCGATCAGTTTTTTATCCTGAGTGGCCTGACCAACTCCCTGATTGATACAAATCTTCAACAAACGAGGAACCTCCATGATCGAGCCATAAGAAAATTGCTCCATCAATTTAGGAACAATCTGTTCCCGGTAAAATGTCTTTAAACTTGGTTGATAGTCCATCACTTTATTATTTCGCCGCTATTCTTGGCATATCTAACAATCTTGTCACCTTGTACTTTACGACCTACCCTTGTGGCCACACCACTTTTCGGATCTATAAGCATGAGATTCGAAATATGAATCGGGTTATTGATTTCCCTTATGCCACCAGCTCTTTCATTTGTAGGTTTAGCATGCTTCTTAGCGATATTTACATTCTCTACTATGGCACGATTCTTTTCTCTCAATACCTGGAGTACTTCCCCTTCTGTACCTTTATAGGAACCAGCGATCACCTTCACTTTATCTCCTTTCCTGATTTTCAGTTTTATATTGCTGCTTTTGTTTGCCATGGTTACTTTACATTTAGATATTTAGAGTACTTCAGGAGCCAAAGAAATAATTCTCATATAATCTCTTTCTCTCAATTCACGGGCTACCGGGCCAAAAATACGAGTACCTCTAGGTTCATCAGCTGGATTCAGCAGTACTACTGCATTGTCATCAAAGCGGATATACGAACCATCTTTTCGGCGAATCTCCTTTTTGGTACGTACGACTACTGCTTTAGACACCGTACCTTTTTTAATACCTCCAGGTGAGGCTTCTTTTACAGAGACTACGATTTTGTCACCAATCGATGCATATCTTCTCTTGGACCCACCCAATACCCGGATGCAAAGTACTTCCTTTGCTCCACTATTGTCAGCTACTTTAAGTCTCGATTCTTGTTGTATCATTGCTCCTGGTAGTTAAATATTAAGAGGTATAATTTATTTAGCTTTCTCTACGACTTCTAATAGTCGCCATCTTTTGTTTTTACTTAGGGGTCTGGTTTCCATAATTCGAACCAAGTCTCCAATCTGACATTCATTGGCTTCGTCATGAGCCATGAATTTTTTGGTACGCTTTACAAACTTACCATAGATTGGGTGTGATAATCTTCGCTCTACAGATACGGTAATGGATTTATCCATTTTGTTACTGGTCACTACCCCCAGTCTTATCTTTCGTAAATTTCTTTCGCTCATGATGTTTATTTACGCTTTGCTCTTCGTGCTCTAATTTTAGATCTCTTAGCCAGGGCATTCTCGTCCAATTCAGCCAACTCCCGATTTTTCAATTCAGTCTTCAGCCGGGCGATATCCCGTCGGACCTCTCTCAATGACAGAGGATTTTCCAAACCTTTAGTGGCATGGTCGAATTGCATCTTCTGAAACTGAGTCTGCGTCTCACTGAGCTCGCTTCTAAGATCTTCCAATGTAAATTCTTTAAGTTCTAATGACTTTTTACTGGGCATGATGCCAATATTTTGCTTCTTAAAATATATATCGAATTCTATCCTTCCTGATAATCTCTTCGCTTGACAAACTTTGTCAATACTGGTAATTTTTGCGCAGCCAGTCGCAAGGCTTCACGTCCGGTAGCTTCATCCACACCATCTATTTCGAACATAATCCTTCCCGGTGCGACGACGGCCACGTAGTGGTCCAGAGCACCCTTACCTTTACCCATCCTTACCTCCTGAGGCTTTGATGTAATTGGTTTGTCCGGAAAAATTCGGATCCACACGTTACCCTCTCTTTTCATGAAACGAGTCATCGCGATCCTGGCAGCTTCAATCTGCCGGTTGGTGATGAATCCGGCATCGGTTGATTTCAGACCAAATGTACCGAAGGACACAGAGCTTCCACGGTAGGCCAGACCTCTATTTCTTCCCTTTTGTTGTTTTCTGTATTTTGTCCTTTTTGGCTGTAACATATCTAAAAATTTTACTTAAAATGGAACAAAAAAGACCGTTCCAAAAAAAGCGTGGCAAAGGTACGATCTTTCAAATCAATTTTCTAGCGATTCTTCATATTTCTTGGCGGACGCTTTCTTCCCCCTTTTCCAGCTTCTCGTGCATCTGCTCCCACATTAGGAGATAAATCCCGTTTTCCCAAAACTTCACCGCGACAGATCCAGGTTTTTACCCCGATCTTGCCATACACGGTCTGGGCCTCCACTAAAGCGTAATCTATATCAGCCCGGAACGTATGCAACGGTATACGTCCTTCTTTAAATTCTTCCGAACGAGCCATTTCCGCACCATTCAATCGACCGCTAATTCGGATTTTAATTCCTTCTGCGCCTGCACGCATGGTACTTTGAATAGCCATTTTAATAGCCCTTCTATAGTTGATCCTGGCTTCAATTTGTTTAGCTACTGACTCCCCAACGATCGTGGCATCCAATTCAGGCTTACGAATCTCTACAATATTTATTTGTACTTCTTTACCGGTGAGCTTTTTCAACTCTTCTTTGATCCGGTCTACCTCCGTACCACCTTTACCGATAATAATACCGGG
>JAGQWV010000689.1 GCA_020437045.1 Saprospiraceae bacterium
CAAAGTCAAAACCTCGACTACAATTTTTTAAAGATAACACAAGCATTATGCCCACCAAACCCAAAGGTATTGCTAAGCACGATATTTAAGGTCTTTTCCTGAGCTTCATTAAAGGTAAGATTAAACCTCGAATCTATATCAGGATCGTTTGAAAAATGATTGATGGTTGGTGGTATGAAGCCATCTTGCATGGCCAGGATCGCCGCCACGGCTTCCACGGCTCCGGATGCACCCAAGAGATGACCGGTCATCGACTTTGTCGAACTAATATTGAGGTCAAATGCATGATCACCAAATACGGTACTGATTGCTTTGAGTTCTGCCACATCACCGAGGGGTGTGGAAGTACCGTGTACGTTGATATAATCTATCTCTTCGGGATTTAGCTGAGCATCGGCAAGCGTAAGTCGCATTACTTGCGACGCACCCATACCCTCCGGATGTGGAGCGGTGATATGATAAGCATCTGCGGTCATTCCGCCACCAGAAAGTTCCGCATAAATTTTCGCCCCTCGTTTTTTCGCGTGTTCATATTCTTCCAGGATCAAACAGCCAGCTCCTTCCCCCAATACAAATCCGTCCCGGTCTTTGTCAAATGGCCGCGATGCGGTTGAGGGATCATCGTTACGTTGCGATAATGCTTTCATGGATCCAAAGCCTCCGATTCCTGCCCGCGTTACTGCCGCCTCAGATCCACCACTCACAATGATATCAGCTCTTCCGAGACGAATATTATCCAGAGCAGTGATGAAAGCATGCGTAGCAGAGGCACAGGCTGATACGGTTCCGAAGTTGACTCCACGCAAACCGTATTTAATAGAAATATGACCGGGCGCAATATCTGCAATCATCTTGGGAATCATGAAAGGATTGTACCGCGGGATCTCGGCATTGGTATTTTCCTCAATCTCTTGCTCCAACGAGCGCAATCCACCGATACCGGACCCCCAAATCACACCGATCCGGTCAAGATCGATTGCTTCGAGATCCAGACCAGAATCCTTCATTGCTTCTTCGGCGACGACTAAAGCATATTGGGTAAATTTGTCCAGTCGTCTGACTTCCCGGGCTTCAATAAATTGCTGGATGTCAATGTCCTTGACTTCGCAGGCAAAATGGGTCTTAAACGATGTGGCATCAAAATGGGTGATGTTTGCAGCACCGCTTTTACCAAGCTTGAGACCTTCTGCATATTCGTTCACATTATTTCCTATTGGGGTTAGGGCACCTATTCCGGTGACTACGACTCTGCGCATAGGAGAATTTTTAGTAGAGGGGGTAAAAATAAAAAATCCACAAATGATTTATGTATCTCATTTGTGGATCTATACCATTTTCTCGTTAGATGTTGTCTAAATCGATACTTTTCAGGTGGAAAAAGTCACCTTTCCAGCCAGGAGACAACGCAAAATCTCTATTCCTGCGAAGATTTTTCGATGTATTCAATAGCTTGACCAACCGTTTGGATGTTTTCAGCCTGTTCGTCTGGAATTGAAAGATCAAATTCTTTCTCAAATTCCATGATGAGCTCCACGGTGTCAAGAGAATCGGCACCAAGATCATTGGTAAAACTTGCCTCAGAAGTAACTTCTGACTCGTCTACTCCCAGCTTATCTACGATGATTTTGGTAACTCTGTCAGCAATACTCGACATAACTACTTATTATTAGGTTAATAAAAATGTGTGGCAAAAATAAAGTATTCGCTTTTCCAGAGGCAATTTTTTTACTTTTTTTTGCAATGTCTCTGGTCCAACTCCTCTAAAATCGACCACGTAAGCCTAAACATCACAGAATTAAGAAAAATTCACCTTTGATTAGATTTTTATGGATTGTACCTTTGCCGACTTAATTTAAGCCATACCTATGAACGGCGAAAAGCGACGAAATACTAAAATTGTGGCCACAGTGGGACCTGCCTCCAGTTCTTATGATGCATTACTAGAGCTGGTTCAGGCTGGGGTCAATGTCTTTCGACTCAACT
>JAGQWV010000690.1 GCA_020437045.1 Saprospiraceae bacterium
TAATCTCGTCCAGGGTAGCATCAATCAGAATTACATTTTCAAATGTAATCTCGTCCAGGGTAGCATCAATCAGAATTACATTTTCAAATGCTTCAAACCAAGGCATGAGATGAAATCCTCCAGTACCACCATCGAGCACTTCAATGTCGGGATCTCCTTCCATATCTAAGGACAAAATACGGGCAACATGTACACCAAGTCCTTCATCACCCATGAGATAATTACCGATACCCAAAATCAATATGGGTTTATCCTGTGGATTGTTGTCGAGAAACAATGTATCTTTCATTAGGCAATTCTCTCTATTTGACGTTCTTCTTTTTGTTTTTCGATGACTTCCTCTTCGATAAATTTATATCCGCTGATCATCGCCGATGTTTCTCCTCTTCCCTCATATTGGTCATGGAGAAATACCAGGTAAAGATGAATTAAAATAAATACAACTAAAATCCACATGGTCACATGGTGAATTTCCCTTACCAGATAGTCTCCACCAAAAAGAGCAGGCACCCAGGCAAAAAGTTTTGGCAAAAACCAAGTAGAAGAATCGGCATACAATCCAAAGCCGGTGACAATCATGATCAAGGTGAGTAAGAAAAACATGAAGTAACTAAATCCTGCCAGGGCATTATGTCCAATGGACACATCTTCTTCGGTTTTCAATAGTAAAATGTCGTGTTTTAAAACCCCACCTATCTTTTGGATAAACTTTTTATTTATGGGAATGAAATTTCGCCAGCTCGCATATTTATTTCCCACAAATGCCCAGTAAAGTCGCATTATTAACATGGATAAAAATATATATGCCGTGGTAAAATGAATAAATCGATTGGTACCAAACCAGAAACTATTAGATGCTTCCGCATTGGATAAGAACACCGGTGGATTAGATATTAGATATCCGGTGACTCCTAAGACCAGGATACACAATGCATTTATCCAATGGAAAATTCTTACCGGCATTTGCCAGACATATACTCTGCGAAGTCGGACAGTTTTCATGCCTAATATTTTTTACGATTAATGATAGTTCCTTTTCAAAGGACTTTTACCTGGCTAATATGTTTGCCTTCTTCATCATACAAATGGACGGCACACGCCATACACGGGTCGAAGGAGTGAATCGTTCTTAAAATCTCCAGAGGTTGTTCCTCATTGGCCACTGGCGTATCGACCAGAGATGATTCATACGCGGAGAGTTTGCCGTTGGCGTCCCGGGGAGATGCATTCCATGTACTCGGCACCACCATTTGGTAATTTTTGATTTTTTTGTCTTCGATGACGATCCAATGTGCCAAAGCTCCACGTGGTGCTTCCATATGGCCTACACCCTGTGCCTGATCCGGCCAATGTTTGGGATCAAATTTGGATGTATCGGCCATCCGTGTGTCTCCATTGCGAATGTTAGTCAGCAGTTGCTCATAAAACTCCATGGCCCACTGGATAATTAGCTGGGTCTCCAGACCGCGGGCAGCGGTTCGGCCTAATGTTGAAAATAGGGCAGTAGCCGGTACATTTAATTTGGAGAGAGCACTGTCGACCACCTCTTTAAAATCTTCCCGGCCCCGGGCATAGCCTACCAGCATTCTAGCCAGCGGTCCCACCTCCATCGCATGACCTTTCCAGCGTGGTGTTTTCAAATAACTGTATTTCTCGTCAAAATTCAGGTGATCATAGGGCGGCTTTGGACCGGTGTACTTAAGGTTTGTTTCTCCTTTCCAGGGATGCAGACCACTTTCATCTCCCGTGCTATATTCGTACCATGAATTATGGATAAATTCCTGGATTTCATCATTGTCCCTTACATCGGCGTCCAGTACTTCATTTAGATTTTTATTTAGAATAACACCCGATGGAAGTTTGAAGCTGGACTCATCCCGGTATCCATTCGTTGGTAAGTCTCCATAGACCAAATAGTTACCCAAGCCACCGCCAATTTTTGTCCATTCCGGATAAAATGAAGCGATGGCCAGGAGATCAGGAATATATACCTGCTCGATAAATTCTTTTCCTTGCTGCAATAATGTGCCGACATATGCCAATCGTTCGGCATTGATGGCAGAAGCATCATCAAGTCCGATAGAGCAGGCCATACCACCTACCAGATAATTGGGGTGTGGATTTTTTCCTCCAAAGATGGTATGTACTTTTACAATTTCTTTTTGCCATTCCAGCGCTTCGAGATAGTGCGCAAGTCCGATTAGATTTACTTCGGAAGGTAATTTGTAGGCCGGGTGTCCCCAATATCCGTTGGCAAAAATTCCCAATTGACCACTTTCGACAAATTTTTTAATTCTCTTTTGCAGATCAGAGAAATATCCAGGTGAGCTTTTTGGCCAATGGGAAATGCTTTGCGCCAATTCAGATGTTTTTTTCGGATCGGCATTGAGGGCATCCACCACATCAACCCAGTCTAATGCATGCAAATGGTAGAAGTGCACCGTATGGTCATGCATGTATTGGGTGGCGAACATGATGTTACGTACCAATTCTGCATTTGGAGGGACGACAATATCCAGCGCATCCTCCACCGAGCGGCAGCTGGCAAGCGAGTGTACCGTAGTGCAGACTCCGCATGCACGGCCGACAAAAGCCCAGGCATCTCTGGGGTCCCGGCCCAAAAGAATTTTTTCCAATAATCTGACCATGGTGCCTGAACTATAGGCATCTTTTATCTTTCCATCTTCGATGTCGGCTTCTATTCTTAGGTGACCCTCTATCCGGGTTATTGGATCGACGACTATTCGGGTACTCATATTTTATAATTTTTATTCCAATAATGGAGTAATTGATATTGGAGAATATTAATTCAGTTCATTGGCATTGTCTATGCCTTCTTCCAGAATTTTGTCATGTTCTTTTTTTCGTTTCAGACGAGTTCCAACAGCATGAGCAGTCAGTCCAGCTGCGGTCAGTCCTGCAGCAGCGATTCCAATCTTATCGGCATTGCTTTCGATTCCAAATCCGGGGAAGTTTGGTACGCGTGTATAAAAGGAGCCATTGTCCCAGAAATTTTCTTCGCTGCAACCTATACATCCATGTCCGGACTGGATGGGATAACTTACCCCATCATTCCAGCGCATAATTCCACATGCGTTGTAAGTAGTTGGTCCCTTGCAACCTACCCGGTACAGGCAATATCCCTTTTTTGCGTTTTCATCATCAAAACTCTCGACAAATAGTCCTGCATCGTAAAATGGACGGCGGTAGCATGAATCATGCACGCGTTTTGAATAGAATGCTTTTGGCCGACCGATTCGGTCAAGTTCAGGAATTCTTCCAAAAGTGACCAGATGAACTAAAACTCCAGCCATAACCTCTCCAATGGGAGGGCATCCGGGTACCTTTATGATGGGCTTGCCTTTTATCAGTTTATGAATAGGTGTAGCACCAGTTGGATTCGGGCTTGCTGCCTGGACACATCCATTACACGCACAACTGCCCCAGCCGATCACAGCTTTTGCTCCAGCTGCAGCTTCGTCAAGTATATCCACAGCTGATCGCCCTCCAATGCAGCAATAGGCTCCATCTTCATAAACCGGTACCGAGCCCTCCACGCACAAGACATATTCTCCGTAGGAGTCTTTCATAGTCTTTTCCATAGCCGCTTCCGCCTGATGACCAGCTGCAGCCATCAGCGTCTCGGTATAGTCCAGTGAAATTTTATCAAGAATAATATCGGCTACCATGGGATGCGATGAGCGTATAAATGATTCGCTGCAACAGGTGCATTCCTGAAAGTGAAGCCAAATCACAGGTACTCGTGGGTGTGACATTAAAGCTTCTGAAACCTGTGCAACCCCATTGGCTTCGAGACCCATGTAGGCAGCAATCATGGTACAAAATTGCATAAACTCACGACGTGAATACCCCTTACGACGTAATTCCTCGTAGTACGTCGGTCTTTTGGTAGATGTGGAATTCATTTTTTATACTATTTTGAAAGGAGGGCTAAAAACTGCCAGAAGTTAGTATCACTGGTGACGAATCAACATGATTTAAATTGGGGGGAGATGATGATATCTATCATTATTAAATTTATAATCAGTATGTAAATTGAAAGTTGTTTTGACTGATTTTAATTAAATAAAACTGTATGTTATGAACAGTAAATATTTGATGGGAATTTTATTATTTCTCTTACCGGGGATGATTAATGCCCATCCAGGTCATGGAGATCCGGGGGTAACCGGTATACTGCATCAAATTACTTCGCCAATTCACTTATTAGCGATCATCCTGGCAATTACCATTGGTGTTGCTTTATATAAAAGGTATAGAACGGAGGAAAGCTAATTCAAAAAAAATGAATACCAATGCATGAACTTTCCCTGGTGATGAATATTCTTGAAATAGCCGGTGAGCAAATGAAAGCTCATCATGCTCACAAGCTTGAGCGAATTGAATTGGAAATTGGATCGCTTGCTGGAGTAGAGATGGACGCCTTTAACTTCGCATGGGAGGCAGCGGTAGGAGGTACAGACATGGCCGTAACGGAAAAGATTATTCATCAAATACCTGCGAAAGCCAGATGCTTAGAATGTAATTTGGAATATTCCATAGATCATTTATTTAGCCCTTGTCCAAATTGTGGCGAATATCTAAATGAATTGTTACAGGGTAAAGAAATGAGAATTAAATCACTAACGAAAAAAAAAAAAAAATATAATTATGTGTAG
>JAGQWV010000691.1 GCA_020437045.1 Saprospiraceae bacterium
TTCTCATTTGATAAACGCTGAATTACGAGTTCATAGATACCGGATGTATCCAGATAATAATAGAAATTTTGTTTTATAATCGATGCCAAATCAACGTCGTGGTGGCTTGCTCTTCGCTTTGCGGCCTTAAAATCAAGGACCGGAAACAGGTAAGTTTTATCATCTGGCAAACCAGGTTTTACCTTTCGTAGAAAATAAATTGGACTCAGATCAATCTTGTATATTCCACGACCATGTGTAGCTACGATCAGTTCATCTGCTTTATTAATTTTAAGGTCAGCGACCGGTACCATCGGAAAATCAGTCCCGAGGACTTGCCAATTTTCTCCCCTGTCCAAAGAAATGAATACCCCACGATGCATTCCAACATAAACAATATCCTCAAAATTTGGATCTTCTAAAACCACGTTTGCAGGCTGATTCGGTAACGAACTGGAAATACTCTGCCAATGCTGTCCCAGATCATCTGATCGATACAAACAGACATTTTGATCATCGTAATCTAGTCCGGTCATCGAGACATATAACCGGTCATGCTTAAAGTTGGAAGGCGCTATACTTCGGATGTAGTTATTAGCCAGGCCGGTCGATCGTTCCTCCCAATGATTTCCATCATCAGTGCTTAGCCAAAAAGCTCCATGATCTGTTCCAACAAATAGCAGTCCGGCTTGCAGCGGTGATTCTGTTAGCGCCGAGGCTGCTACTGACTTTTTAGCCCTTACTCCGGAATTGGAAAGATCAGGACTTATGCATTGCCAATTGTCTCCCCGGTCAATACTTTTGTAGACATAATTGCCCGCATGATATAGTGTCTGCCCCTGGTGTTCAGAGATAAAGTATGGCGTCACAAAATTATAGGCCTGATTTTGGAAATCAGCGACCTCCGGTTTTGGTCTGACTGGCGTGGCATCACCGGATGATCGATCCAAACGCATCACATAGCCCTCTTGCATACTAAAATAGATGATATTTTGATCATCCGGATCCAATTGGGTAATACATCCATCCCCTCCACTCCAGGCATCTATCCATAAATACTGCCAGTCGTCCGGTCCATATCGCAGGTATTCTCTCGGTAGTACCAAGACTGTAGCATCATCCTGGGTGCCTCCGTAGATCTCGTACGTATTTTTTTCATCTAAGGTGATGGTATAAAATTCACCGGCAGGAATATTATTATAATGAATCCAGTGGCTGCCCTTATCATAACTTTGATAAAAACCACCATCATTTCCGACTGCAATATGCTCTGAATTAAGCGGATCGATCCAAAATTCACATTGATCAAGGTGTAATGTCTGAGCCGGACTGGGATTGATATGCTGCACCTCCCCATCCAGATAGGAAAAAGTTCTGCCACCATCCAGACTATGGGCGATGCGTACTCCCAAAGCAAATATTTCCTGATCATCCTGGGGATTAATGTAAATGTCGGTAAAATACCAGCCAATCACCGATGAGAAAAGAAGATCATCCTCATGTGTCCGCTTCCACGATTTACCTCCGTCTTCTGTTTTATATATTTCTGATGCTTTATCCCGTGCTTTATTCAGATTGTCTACCAATACATAGGCTATATCTGGGTTTGTATAAGACACCGTCACTCCCATCCTACCGGTCCTGGGTCCACTAGGTAAACCATTACTCATTCTAATCCAATGCTCCCCTAAATCTTCACTTTTATAAACCGCACTTGCAGGCCCGTAAACACTTTCCGCTAACGTCGTATCGATATTGTTTTCCCACATCGTAGCATATAGTACAGAGGGCTTTGATGGAGCAATTACAATATCATTTGCTCTTGTCCTTTCATTGACATACAATACTTTCTTCCAGGAAATACCACCATTACTACTCTTGTAGATACCTTGATCTGATCCCGGACTCCAAAACTTTCCCATAGCTGCGAC
>JAGQWV010000692.1 GCA_020437045.1 Saprospiraceae bacterium
TTTCACGCTTGTTGATAACTGGGAATATGCATTCGGCTTTATATTGCGAGACAGCATAGCTGTAATCAGTTTAAAATGATCCATCCAGTGGCCTGCATGGTCGGTAATTTTAGATTAAAGGTGACATTAACATTTTCGTTTTTTGTTTTTAGGTGCATCTGTCCTATTTTACCCTGGATATTTTCTTATTGAGAAAGATTTAAAGACTTTCAAGTGAAAGTTGGCCTCAAGAGATTGCCCCATTGGATTTTAATTTTCATTTTATTTCCTGCGCTGATGATAGCTCAGGGTACGAGAGATCTTATTTCTTTTAAAGATCGGTCGTTAGGAGTCACTACAGCAATTGTATCGGATCAGGATGATTTTGTCTGGTTGTCCACTGGTCAGGGTTTGGTGCGTTTTGATGGCACCAATTTTATACCAATAGGACAATTAATACCCGAAGCGCCCGATTTTGAAGCATATCAGCAAATGCTATATGTCGACAAAAAAAATCAGCTTTGGATTTACAAAGCTTCCACAGGGCTATCCCGCATTGATCTCAACACCTTTGCCATTGTATCTTATACAGGTTTCGTACAGGATAGCAAGGCTAGTTTTTATTACGCAGCATATGAAGATGAAAATGGATCACTTTTTCTCCCCCACCCACAAGGAATAGCATGTTATCAGCGGGAAGTGGATACATTTAATATTATTCCTGTTGAAAATGTTGGTGCCGGGGTCCGGTTAATTACCGGTACAAAAAATGATGAGCTGCTATTCACAACCCGCCGTGAGGTTTATAGATATGATATTCATCAGCATGCGATCAATAAGTTACCAGAATTGACCATCGACAATGGGGCTATAGCAGAACTGGAAGTAGATGCCGAAGGTTATTTGTGGGTATCCAATTGGTTTAATGATAACCGCGGCTTGGTTTGTTATGACCTCAAGACCGGAAGAATCCGCACCTCGTATAGTAGACGATCTGACAGTATAAATTATATAGCCAGTACCGATATCTGGCAAATTTTATGTGAAAATGATGGCGTATATTTCGCCAGCAATTCCGGAGGATTATGGTTTTATAATTATCAATCGGAGACTATGCACAAGCTGGAGCGTAAAATTGGATACCAGGAAAATAGTACGGATCAATTTCGCTCCATCCATCGTGATCATTTCGGGAGATTGTGGCTGGGAGGATCATTGGATGTCTACTATGAAATATTAGATCCGAAGAAAATCGATCAAATGAAAAACAGTGGAACTGAAATTACCCTGCCGAGTAATAATGTTTTTTCTGTTCAAATGCTTGCAGATGGTCGACTAGCGGTAGGCTCTGATGAAGGACTTAGTCTGGTCAATTTGATTGACAATAAAACCGAGAATATTAGATTTCCATTGTACAACGGAAATAGTTATAATAATCAAGTAAATCATGTTTTGGAAATTGGTAAAGATCTGTGGGTCTGTACCTGGTCAGGTATCCATCGACTGGATCTGGCTAATTATGAAATTGTAGAACATTATATTACTTCGAATAATGCCGGCCTACGGCACGATTCATCTTTAGTTAGAAAAGAGATTCAGTCAGTATTTCAGTCGGCAGTTGATGATGCCGATCATATTTGGTTCCTGAATAATCAATATAATATTGTGGAGATGTGGGGTCCACCTTTTGACCGAAATACAGAGATCTTTAGAATTCAAAAGGATACCCAACAAAGAGATTGCCAGAGCATAATATTTCATCCGGATGCAGGTTTACTAGTGAGTTCGGCAAGAGAGATATGGAAATTTGACAAAAATCAGCGTAATTTCTTTCCTGTGTTAACCCTGTCAGATTCCCATCAGGAGACCCACTTATATTTAGCAAAGGATCAGATTTTTGCCTTATCTGATGATACACTTTATCAAGTATTTTGGGAAGACTCATTTAAGATCCATAAGATTGGAAGGCCTGGTTATTATTCAGATCTCGACAACCTCGTGATCGATTCAGATGGGGCGGCTTGGATGACTGATCAGACCGGACTTTTACGTTGGGATTATCAGCAGAATAAAATGATGCAGCTGGATGCAGAATTGCATCTGTTTAGTAGTTCCGTTAGCAAAATGATAAACGTAAAAAAGACAACGCTTTCAAAAAATGATCAGCTCTTTTTAGCCACTAATAATGGAGTTGTATTTTTGGATTGTACTGATTTTCAGAATGTCGCTTCGGATCCCAAACTAGAAATAACATCTGTTCTTTCCAATGGGCGAAAAATTAAGACCGAACCTGCTCACTTATTGAAAGAACTTCGACTAAATCATCGCCAAAACAACCTGCAGATTTCTTATAGTATTCTAAATGATCATGAACCTCAGACCCGTTCATATGCATACAAACTCAATGATGATAATTGGATAAATGTGGGAAATCAATCTACCCTCAATTTGTCTGGTTTAGGGGACAATGATTATCATTTACAGATCGTAGGAACAACAGGTGATGGTCGGAAAACCGTGAGAACCAAATATCTGCATTTTATTGTGTATCCACCATGGTATGCTTCCAATGTGGCTTATTTAGGATATTTACTGATTTTGTTGTTAATGGGATATATATTTTTTAACTACCGTATGCAAATTTTGAAGAGAGAGCACGAAACCAGAGATCGAATAGCTAGAGATCTTCACGATGAAATTGGTAGTTCATTAACCAATATGTCTTTACAGTTGCAGCTCTTGGAATCTGGGGCATCGGATACTCAATCAATTAAACGACTAATAAAAGTTGTGGATGAGTCGATTAACAAGTTGAGAGACCTGGTATGGTCTGTTGATAAAAGTACCGATCAATTCACTAACCTGGAAGAGCGAATGCGGGATTTCGCTTCCGATGTTTTACATGCCAAAGACATTATTTATACATTTGGAACCCAGCAGATTGCTTCTGAGAAAGATCTAAATGCAAAATTAAAACAGAATTTGTTTTTAATATTTAAAGAGAGTATTAATAATGTAGTTAAACATAGTAATGCCTCTAAAGTTGATATCGAATTAGGAAATTCGAAACAGGGTTTTTTTATGAGAATTACCGATAATGGATCACTCTTTCATAGTCGAAACCCTGGAGATCAGTACGGATTAAAAAATATGGAGAAAAGGGCTCGGGAAATTGGAGCCCATCTCGATATTGGAAAGAATGGAGAAGGATTTTATGTTGAGCTGTCATTGCCACAGAAACTCTGATTTGTTTCGCGATGTCATAAGGATCGCAGAAGCATTAAAACAGGGTTAGTTTCGTGATATGGAGAGATTATGGTCGTTAAAGTTACCAGGCAAAGTAAGTCTTTCAACTACATCCTAATGGACCCTAATAATTGTAAACTCGATTTGAATGGAACACTCCACTAACATGAATATGTGAGAAAACCTTTTTAGATAAATCAGTAGTATTACATCATGTCAGGTAAAATTAAAATTGGAATCATTGAAGATGATAGCTCCGTGCGTAGCCTGATTAGAACGTATATTGACCAGCAGCTGGATATGGAATGTTTGATTGAAAGTGGTTCTGTAGAGGAATTTATGGATACCGTAACTACCGGGCATTATCCCATTCAGATTTTAATACAGGATATTGGTCTTCCAGGTATTTCTGGTTTAGAAGCCATTCGGATGGTAAAAAATCATTTTCCAAAAGTAGACATTTTGATGTTTTCAGTTTTCGATGATTCGAATAGAATTTTTAAGGCGTTTTGTGCCGGAGCTTCCGGATATCTCCTGAAAAATGCAAAATTACCCGAAATTCGTCAGGCCTTACTGAATATTGATAAAGGTCATGCTGCTATGTCTCCCAGTATCGCTAAAAAAGTTATTGACTATTTTAAACCCACCTCGCTTAGTGGTGAATTAACGGATAAAGAGCAAATGGTGGTTCAACTTCTAACGGATGGCCTAAGTTATAAAATGATTGCTGACCGTATGCAGATCAGTATAAATACCGTACAAAGCCATATCCGGAATATATATAAAAAATTGCAGGTCAATTCCAAGGCGGAGGTAATTGCTAAGAAACTCAAAGGAGAAATCTAGTAGATGTTCGCATGGGTTAACAAGTAATTCTTTATACTACTTTTAGAAACCAGATAATTAGCTACGAATGAATTTAGTTAGGGAGTTTATTTTATTTCTTTCATGCGTTTTTCTGATTTTATCTTGTCGTGAGAAATCATCACTATTGGAGCCGGTGCGGTTTGCTAAACCATGGGAGGGCATATATAGTGTAAGTCCTGAATATACATATCAGCTAGTCAATGATGCGGGTGAATATCTCTATTTACTTAACAAAACAGCCTGGGCTTTTTTCGCCGCAGAAAATCCACAGGCCGTCCTTGATCATGTAAGAAAACATGGTGCCAATGTAATTAGGGTCTGTTTGGAGGGAAGTCCTTACCCGGATTATCTGCATTACGATCTCTGGCCCTGGGGTGGTACCCGCGACGATCCGGATTATTCGACTTTCAATGTGCCGTATTGGAAGGAGGTGGAAGCGCGAATCGCAATGGCTGGAGAGGCCGGAATCGGATTGGATATTGTCTTATATTTTACCCTCGTGCCTGGAATGAAGGATCTGCAAATGCAGAAAAAATACTGTGACGAAATCTTCCATAGACTGGCTAAATACAGTAATATCCTTACCTGGGAAATAATGAATGAAGAAATTTCCAATGAGGAATTTCAGGATTCCATCGCTGCATACGTTAAGCAGAATGATCCATTTGGCCACCTGATCATTTCTTCAGATGGAACCACTGAAGATGCCTTGTGGCCACATAAGGATTGGATGAGTTTAGCGTTGGTACACACTTGTACCGGCAATCAGCCAGCATACGATTTAGAACATTGGTATCTAAATATCGCACGAAATACCCGGCAATATGGTAAGCCGGCATTTAATAATGAATCGGGCAGGGAAAAAAGGCATAAAAATGATGATCCGGTTTTTAGAAGAAAACAGGGTTGGATTTTTGCCAATTCCGGATGTTTCTGGACCTGGCATTCCTGGGATGGGTGTGAGGGTATTAATGATAGCACGTATTTTGCCGATGGATGGCAATATGTAAGACCCATGAAGGATTATTATGAATCATTGCCCTTCTGGAAATTGGAGCCTAACTATACGATTTGCCGATTTAGCAATGATAAGGACCTGGTGTACAATATTTTGGCAACTCCAAACCGGGAGGTATCTGTAATCTACACTGCTTTGCGGCAAACCGGTGCATTGGCGGATGCGAATCAGGCTTATATCCGTCTACGGAATGGTGCGTATGGTATTCGTTTTATAAACCCTTCTGATATGTCGGTTATAGATACTATGCAACTGGCATCCCGTGGTCTTCGTTCTGAGACAGAAATTACTATTCCCTCATTTAGAGATGATCTGATTATAGAAATTTTGCTGAAAACAAGTGAGGTTAAAACACTTATAGAGGGGACACAATAGCAAAATAGATCAACTTGACCCATTTTTCTGCCGAGCTAGGATTTGGTACGATAATGGCAAAAGTGCGAATGCATTGGGTTTTACATTTTAATGCTGATAGGAAAATGCTGGTATTTATGCATATTACGATCGTACTCCCATTATTGAGGCCGCAAAAAAGAATTTTCTTAGAAACTGATCATGACGTCAGTGGCCTTTTCAATATTAAGTGAATCTGCCTCTGTCAGGCACCGAGGACAAGTGGATTATATGACGTGTTAACTCAACTTTTGAGAACTGTACGTACTGGTACGTATGCACATCAAAATATACAATTATATTT
>JAGQWV010000693.1 GCA_020437045.1 Saprospiraceae bacterium
CTGGGGTCTGTACAGTGAATACCTGGGTAAGGAAATGGGTATCTATGAAACCCCCTATGAGGATTTTGGTAGGCTTACTTACGAAATGTGGCGAGCCTGTAGGCTGGTCGTTGATGTAGGTATGCATTACAAGGGGTGGACCAGAGAGCAGGCTTTTGAATTTCTTTCTTCAAACACTGCTTTATCTTTACATGAGTGTAACACAGAAATTAATCGATATATTGGTTGGCCAGGCCAGGCAGTTTCTTATAAAATCGGCGAACTGACCATCCGCGAATTAAGAAAACACTGTGAAGATGAGTTAGGTGAATTATTTGACCTTCGCAAATTTCATGATAAGATTCTCGAAAACGGTTCCATACCATTGTACGTCCTTCATTCGGTGATAGAGGATTTTATCAAAGAGGAAAAAGGAACTAGCATGGAAAAACCGTAAGGCAGATAAAAATCTACTTTACCCAATAATCCACCACCGTAACTTTATCCAGAAAGGGACCTAGTTTTTTACCAAAAGCTTTATGAGCAGGATGAATTAAATAGGCATCCCTGTCGGCTTCGCTACTAAAGTTTAGTAAAAATGCATGGGTAAGACCTTGATTGAGTCCTTCGGGACTATTGTTCTCCCCCCATTCGAAACCTTTTATCTGGCTAATTTCCTTGGGTAAATTTTCAAAAGCTTGACAAACCATATCAATATTTGCCTGACTCGCATCGTCCTTAAATTTAAAAAGGACCACATGCCTGAGTATTTGTTTATTTGTATTAGATGTACTTACATAGGCAGAGCCTAGTATCAATGGAATGGCCATCGAAAATATCAACCGGTACCAACTTTTCATATATCGTAAAAAAATTATGTGTTAAAAAGTATGTCATTTATAGTCGTACTAGCCATTTGGCAAAACACCTAAGTAATGTTTCATCCATTTTGCAAATCGTATCGAAATCGACTATTCATCAATGCAAGAAACAAAAAAGTCAAATAAAATTTGTTAGTACAACAACGATATTCTGCATTTTAACCTTTGATCTGCATAATAATCCCTGCCAGCAAACGTATTAATACGGAAGTTACGTCGCCCCCCTCGGCAGACAAAACTTTATAACCAAATGCAGAACACACTGATCAAAATAGTAAAGCTCGTATTCTTCACATTCGGAATCATAACTACTTTAGTTGCAGATCCTTCCACAGGCAGCCCTACGGTGAGAGATACTTCCTACTGGAGTTCAAAAAAAAGTACCGGATTGTTTTTTTCACAGCAAAGTTTCAGCCCTTACTTTAAAGGCGGTGGCATCAGCTCGATCGCATTAGGCACAGTCATCGATATTAATGCAGACTACAAGAAAGCGAAACGTTCGTGGAACAATAGATTTCAGCTGCGATATGGCATCATTAAAATGGCTGAACTGCCGGTTCAAAAAAATGATGACCACCTAGAAATTGACTCCAAGTATGGATATCAATTTACCCCTCACCTTAAAGTGACGGGTTTATTTAATTTTCAGACGAAGATGCACGACATCTATGAGCTTAAGAAAACGGGAGAACGAGGTAAGCGAATTGGAAATTTTCTGGCACCTGCCTATTTCCATCTTGGTTCAGGAATAGATTATTTTACCAAAGATAAATGGCTGAGTATCTACTACTCTCCAATTAATAGTAAGTTGACTATTGTGGCCGATCGATCGCTGGTTAATCAGTATCTGCCGGGTATTGAAGAGGGACGTAACACCAAATATGAGCTGGGATCTCTGTTACGAATTGAAATAAAGAAGGAGATCATGACTAATATTTCCGTGCATACGATAGGTTCCTTCTTTACCAATCATCTTGATGATTTCGGTGTTTTTGATGTCAACATCGAAAACAAATTGAATTTCAAGATAAACAAGCTTTTCAGTGTTAATTTACTGACACAGTTGATTTATGATGAGGATATTCTTTTTGATATTCAATCGACCGGAGCCGAGCAGCCAGAAATTATCGGAAAAGGACCCCGCACCCAATTTAAAGAGGTTCTCAACATTGGGCTGACCCATTCCTTCTGACCTTTTTATCCGACCACCATTTCATTTTCAAGTCTATTCTGCGAAGCGGAGAAATGTATATTTGCCTCCATGTTGGAATCACTAAATCAATCAGTCGCCAGTCAGTTAGGCCTCCAGTTCAGGACGATAAATTCCGTTAGGCAATTATTTGCAGACGGAGCTACGATACCATTTATCGCACGATATCGCAAGGAAGCCACCGGAGGGCTGGATGAAGTAATGCTTCGTCGTATTGAAGCAACATTCAGTCAATTGGAAGAGGTTGAAAATCGGAGATCTTTTATTATTTCAACGATTGAAGGACAAGGTAAACTTACGCCGGAGTTGGACAAAGCTTTAAAGCAAGCCGTTGACCTGAATACCTTGGAAGACCTCTACCTTCCCTATAAAAAAAAGAGAAAAACCCGGGCAACCATTGCGAAGGAAAAAGGATTGGAACCGCTGGCAGATTTACTTTGGAACCAAGATAATTCAGCCCCTGAGGTGTTGGCCCGTAAATTTATTGGCCCGGAAATTAAAGATGTAGAAGAAGCTTTGGCTGGGGCCGGTGACATTCTTGCCGAAAGAATTGCCGAACTGGCCTGGGTCAGACAAGTTTTACGAAATGATTTTCAGCGCTATGGCACCTTGATCAGTAAGATGGTCAACGGCAAAGAAAAGGAAGGTGCGAAGTTTTCCGATTATTTTGCATCAGAAGAAAAAATCAATAGATCTCCCTCCCATCGTCTTTTGGCGATATGGCGAGGAGAAAATGAGGGATTCCTCCGCACCACGATTTCCATCGATGCTGAAAGGAGCCTAACCCCAATAAAACGAAGATTGATACGCAATCAAAACCGGTATTCCGGATTTCTAGAAAACATCATCGATGAAAGCTACAAACGGCTGATTGCTCCTTCTCTTGAAAATGAGACCAGAAATCATTTTAAAGAAAAAGCAGATCAAATTGCCATTGAAATATTTGCTGACAATCTGAAGCAACTTTTGTTGGCACCTCCACTTGGCGAAAAAAATGTCCTTGGCCTTGATCCTGGTTTTCGTACCGGATGTAAAGTAGTGGTATTGAACGCTCAGGGTGATCTTCTCCATAATACCACAATCTACCCCCATCCTCCGCAATCTGAATCGCAAAAGTCGCTAAAAACAGTGGCCGATCTGTGTATAAAATTCAATGTTCAGGCAATTGCAGTAGGTAATGGTACTGCCGGCAGGGAAACCATGGACCTATTAAAGGGAAATTCTCTACCCGGTCATCCGGAGATATTTTTTGTAAATGAGAGTGGAGCTTCCATTTACTCGGCTTCAGAAGTAGCTCGCGATGAATTTCCCGATTACGATGTCACTGTAAGAGGGGCCGTTTCTATTGGGCGAAGATTGATGGATCCATTAGCAGAGTTGGTAAAAATCGACCCTAAATCCATTGGAGTCGGTCAATATCAGCACGATGTGAATCAACGCTTATTACAGGACAGCCTCGACAAAACAATTGCCAGCTGTGTCAATATGGTGGGAGTAAATGTCAATACGGCTTCAAAACACCTGCTACAACACATTTCCGGTCTGGGGATAACCCTTGCTCAAAACATCGTTGATTACCGAAAGGAAAACGGTGCATTTAAAAATCGTCATGAGCTCCTCAACGTATCACGTTTAGGAGAAAAAGCCTTTGAACAATGCGCTGGGTTTCTCAGAATACGGAATGGAAAGAACACATTAGATAATACCGCTGTTCATCCAGAATCCTACGATATCGTCCGGAAAATGGCCAAAGATCTGCAATGCACGGTAGACCAACTCATTGAGGATGGTGCCCTCCGCAAGAGGATTGACCTCCAGCGTTATGTCGATGAAAAAACCGGTTTGCCAACATTGAAAGATATCCTTTCTGAACTGGAAAAGCCGGGGCTGGATCCGCGTGGGAAAGCTAAGGTCTTTGAATTTCATCCTCATGCAAAGACAATTGATGATTTACAAATCGGTATGGAATTGCCTGGTCTGGTAACCAACAATACCAAATTCGGCGCTTTCATAAATATCGGTGTCAAACAAGATGGGTTAGTTCACATTTCCCAAATGGCCGGTAAAAGTCTCCACATTGAAGATCAAATCTTAGTGCAAGTACTGGATGTGGATGTCCCTCGAAAACGAATTAATCTAAAATTCATCCAAAAAATCTAGGAGACTATCTCACTTCTGAATACCGTCTCCAATATTCTAAGTAAGCAACTAGTGCAGCATTTCCGCAGTAA
>JAGQWV010000694.1 GCA_020437045.1 Saprospiraceae bacterium
TACTGCCCTTTCCGGAAAACGATAGTGGGGAATTTTATTTTCCTCCAGCACCGTACGACCTCCTTCTACATCTTCCTCCCCCATCCAGGCAGCAAATACCGGTTTCTCACTATGCCTGGCGGCTTTGACCACTTCTTCAGCAACAGCCGTGGCATCGGTCACATTCTGCGGCGTTAGAATGACGAGGACTCCGTCGACATTAGGTTCTGCCAGGCATGCCTTGACTGATTCTCCATATTGAAATGGAGTGGCATCTCCTAAAACGTCAACAGGATTTTTATGACTCCAGGAAAATGCCAGTATTTTATTCAAGGTGCTGACGGTCTTTTCTGAGAGATCGGGTAAGGCACCACCATTTTCCATTAAATAATCGGTTGCCAGGATACCAGGACCACCGGCATTGGTGACAATAGCCAGTCGATTTCCCCGGGGATGTACCTGCATAGCCAGGGCCTGGGCACAGTGAAACAATTGAGCGATGCTATCGACCCGGATGATACCTGCCCGTTGAAAAGCAGCTTCAAAAACCTGGTCATTACCGGCTAAAGACCCGGTGTGCGATAAAGCAGCTTTGGCACCTTCAGCACTTTTCCCTGACTTAAGCACCAGAATTGGTTTCGATCGTGAATAGGCCCGGGCAGCACTCATAAACGCACGTGCATTCTGCAGCGATTCCATATAGATGATGATACACGAAGTATTGGGATCGGTACCGAAGTAGTCGATCAAATCGTGAAAATCCAAATCAACGGACGAGCCGATGGAAACCAGATGGCTAAATCCAACATTCTGCGTAACCGACCAATCCAGAATGGATGTACAAAGTGCACCACTCTGCGACAAGAAAGCAACATTTCCTTTCAAAGCCATTCGGCTGGCAAAACTGGCATTTAAGTTGATTGATGTATTGATAATTCCGAGGCAATTAGGACCGATAATGCGTATGCCATATTTCTTGGCATTTTGGAGAATCTGGTCATACATTTTTAAACCATCAGCTCCTACTTCCTTAAAGCCCGCCGATATAATAATCGCCGTCTGAATCTTTTTCTTTCCGCACTCCACAATAAGATCGGCCACGGTTTTTGCCGGGGTGGCAATTACCGCCAGATCAATCACATCCGGAATATCAGCCACCCTCTTATAGGCAGGTAGTCCGGAGATTGTTTCGTGTTTGGCGTTTACCGGATAAACTTTTCCGGTATACCCATTATTCAACATATTATACATTAATGCATGACCTACCGAATTCTCACGGTCGGAGGCACCAATGACAGCAATTGTCTTAGGGTAAAATAATTTTTGCAACTGTTTTTTCATGATATTAAAATTTCCAGTAAGGATTTAGGTTTGAAATTCCGAGATGAACATTAAAATCATATTGTTCCCACATTTGCCGGGAAGAGCTGGTATGGCCCTCATCGAAAGCTATTTCGAGGCCATTGATTCCTGCCAAAAAATTATTGATACAATGAGGAAGCATATCTGTATTATATCCACCCTCTAAGACAGCAAATGCAGATGGACAGGAATTTTTAATAAGTTTACCAATCTCGTAAAAAGTATTTGCCGTCAGATTTAATTGCAATAACGGATCATAACGATGGGCATCAAACCCCGCAGAAATAGCCAGATAATCCGGCTGAAATTGTTCAATCAGTGGCAAATAAATACGAAAAGCGTGAAGGAAAATATCATCACCGCTACCGGCAGGCAACGGAACATTCACGGTAAATCCCTTTCCTTTTCCTTCGCCAATTTCAGAGCTCCTGCCCATTCCCGGAAATGCGGGAAACTGATGTAACGACCAAAACATCACTTCATCCGAATGGTAAAAAAAATGCGATGTACCGTCACCCAAATGCCCATCAAAATCAAGAATAAATATTCTTTTGCCAGCCCGTCGAAGGGCTTCTGTAGCGATGGCTATATTGTTGAAGAGACAGAAACCACTGGCATGGTCGCGGTATGCATGGTGTCCGGGTGGTCTGACCAGCGCAAAAGCATTTTGCTGACTGGCCATGATGGAAGCTCCTACCGCAGCCACAGCCGCATGATAACTGCCACTGGAAACCAATGTATCCTGGTCTAGTGAAACAGAACCCAAAGCTGAAGCTTCCCGAATCCTTTCTACATGGGCCTTTTCGTGAACCAACATCAGATATTCTTCACCATCAACCGTGATATCCGTGTATTCATGAATATCCAGACATTCTAACCGACGTCCATTTTCCGGATGTTGTCCGGTATTGTGCTCCAGGAATATTGGGTTATATATTTCTTTCATTTTTTAAAATCGGCTTGCAAATTAAAATTTTCAATGTTCAGACGCAGGTGATCAATATCTCTCTTTCAGATGATTTTATTCCTTCGTTAAGCGATGGAAACTCCTACCTCTCAAAAACAATAGTTCCGCCTTTTATTTATATCTTCCCTTCTCAACCAAATGCACTTAGGCATTGATCAAATAACTCGATTTAAAATATGGGCAAGCACCTATCATTTGTAATTTTATTCTTTGTAATGGGTCTTTGGATGCATTGTACCTCATCGCAAGATAAAACTTCTAGCACGACAACTATGACTGAAAAAGATGAATTTATTCTGGATCAAAAGTTTTTGCAAAAACATATTAATCTAGTAATGTTAAATGACCCAGCAAGTAGTGCCCAGGTCTTAGTCAGTCCGGACCTGCAAGGACGGGTTATGACCAGTACGGCTGGAACGACGGGAAAAAGCTACGGATGGATCAATAAAAAACTATTTGAATCAGGTGATACATTGGAACATATGAATGCCTTCGGTGGCGAAGAAAGATTCTGGCTGGGGCCCGAAGGTGGTCAGTATTCCATTTTTTTCAAACAAGATGATCCATTTGATTTTGATCACTGGCAAACACCCCGATTAATCGATCTTGATCATTATCCGGTAAAAAGTAAAAACCACCAAAAGATCACCTTTGAAAAGGAGGCTCAGCTGACAAATTACAGTGGCTTCACCTTTAATTTTCGCATAAATCGGAGCATTGAAATTTTATCTCCAACAGAAATGCTGAGTAAACTGGGATTATCTCCCGAAACATCTGTTGCCGCTGTTGGATATCAAACCACTAATTCACTTACCAACACCGGCGATCAGGACTGGAAAGAAAATAGCGGGTTGCTCTCTATCTGGTTACTGGGCATGTATAATCCTTCCGAATCCACTACAATTATTATCCCTTATGAAGAAGGCACGGAGGAACAACTCGGCACCATTGTCAATGACACTTACTTTGGCAAAGTACCTTCCGAGCGATTAAAAATTGACAGCGGTCTGATCTTTTTCAAAGGCGACGGAAAATCAAGAGGTAAAATCGGGCTAAACCCCCGAAGAGCGAAAAATATCTGTGGAGCCTATGATGCCGAAAATCAAATATTGACTATCGTACAATATCAAAGGCCAGCCCAAACCGATCGCTATGTAAATTCACTTTGGGAAATTCAGGACGAACCGTATTCCGGAGATGTAGTAAATTCTTACAATGACGGACCTCCCGAACCTGGAAAAGAAGCGATGGGACCTTTTTATGAAATTGAAACTTCTTCGCCGGCGCTTGCTCTTAAAAAAGGAGAAACAGGTATACACATACAAACAACCTATCATTTTGAGGGAACGGAAAAAGAAATGGACTCCCTGTTAAATAAATTATTTGGCATCACTCTTAGTCAATTAAAAGCCGTCTTTTAAGTCAACCCTTCGTCTGGATAAGTAAAATGAACAATTAAAATAAAAAAGAAAAATGGCAAAACGATACTGTCTCGCACTGGACCTGCAAGATAATCCCGAATTAATTGAAGAATATATACAATATCATTCACCAGGCGGAGTATGGCCGGAAATCTTGGCCAGTATTAAAGATAGCGGAATTCTCAATATGCAGATTTACCGGACGGGAAATCGTCTATTTATGATTATGTCGGTTTCCGATGATTTTACGTTTGAAAAAAAGGCAAAAATGGATAAAGAAAATCCAAAAGTACAGGAATGGGAAGAACTGATGTGGAAATTTCAAGAACCACTACCCTGGGCAAAGCCGGGAGAAAAGTGGATTTTAATGGATGAGATCTTTAATCTCTGACATTATGTCTCTACAAGGGTGTTGAGATATTTATAAACAGCTCATTAAAAGTCAATGTGGTTTAAGCGGGAATATGCATTAGGCTTTATATTACGAGACAGAAACCTAATACCTAAGCCTGCATTAAATTAGGAAGTTTCTATTGATAAGAAATCGATTTTACCAAATAGTGCGAGTGGTTAATGCAGACCTTATCGAAGGACAATTCACCCGGTTTGGGAACAACTATTCTGCATAACTGAGCGGCAAAGAATTTACATGGTAGAATTAAGATGAAAATTCGAAGACTCATTACAGGCACAAAAATTACACCTTGAAAACTTCCAAAATAAAAAGTCATTGTCCTTTATAATTATCTTGTTTGTAATGCACTATCCATCAGGACGAGTTGAAGATTTTTCATCAGAAATTCGACATCAATTTCATTAAAACACATCGGCGGTTTTATTTTTATGACATTTTCATAAGGGCCATCCGTACTCATCAAAATACCTCTTTCCCGCATTCTGTTGACCAGGTATTTAGCGGCTAAACTTGCAGGGTCTTTTGTTATCCGATCTTGCACCAATTCTAGACCAATAAATAATCCATGACCTCGCACATCACCGATGATCTCGAATTTCGTTGCTAATTCCTGAAGCCTTTTTATTAAAGACATTCCTGTTTCTTGCGCATTTTCCTGGAGTTGCTCATTCTTGATAATTTGCAATACTTTTCTACCGATGGCACAGGACACAGGATTCCCACCAAACGTATTAAAATACTCCATGCCATTGGC
>JAGQWV010000695.1 GCA_020437045.1 Saprospiraceae bacterium
TATGATACGGTAGCGGTCACAAAGCCCTTTTCGGCATAATCCACCAGATATCTTCGATAATCATCCCTATTCCCTTTTCTCCAGGCACCACCATGAATAAAGATCAATAATGGGGCCGCTTTCTGCAACGTATCAAGATGATATATATCCAATGCCAGTTGCTCATCATCGAGCACTTTGTAAACCAAATCATTATACACCGTTAGATTGGAGGGTACAACCGGTTCCGCATCAATCAAGTCTAACTGTCCGAGTGCATAGGCCAGCTTAAGTGTGGTCGCACTACGATACCCTTGTGGAGGGTCTCCCGGGCCGGGTTTCTGGCAGGAAATAAGCGTAAGGAGAAAAAGTAAAAAACTCGTGTGTCTCATCTTTGGTTCTTATTCACTTTTAGCCACTAAATGTTTGCAAGAGGCTCATCTTTATAACCATGAAAATAATCCTGGGTCTGACCGAGAATAAGCAATAGCATAAAATTAAAAGCAACACCTAAAATTGCTGTGCTTCGAAGATAGTGGAATAATTTCCCATTATCACGGATCATCGTTAAGGAAAGATCAAAACCACTTGTTCAAAATCCTACTAACATAGACCATGTTCAGCAAATAAATTCGCAGTTCTCTTATTACGAATTAGGATTAAACCTCAGCCTTCCAATTTCGACTCATATCCTGGAGGTAGAGAACTCCTCGTACCAGCGAAGATCTTATTGCTCCACCAATTTTGTGGAGATGCAATAATAGTCCGGGAAACAGACCGAATAATCCATGAGCAGTATTGGCTCAGGATTTAGATTTATGGTCTGCTGACGAGGTCCCATATGGAAAATCACTTTTAACCTAAAAAAACCAAAATAATATGAAGATTATCAAAAGCACAATCCTGGTAGCGCTCCAACTGGCTATACTCATGACCGTCTGTGGTCAAGACGGTTCAATTACAGTTGATTCAGCAAATATTGGGCTGACTGTATATAAGACTACTGCTACGGCTCTTTTTGTGCGTTCTGCCGGTTACCATGGTGTTGGTATTGATACCACTGTTTCCGATGGCTTTTTCATTAATAATGCTGGCAGGAATGGTCTTAATGTCCGTGATGCTAAATTATATGGGGTCAGGGTCTACGGCAAAAGTGGAAACTATTTTAGGGGAGATAAAGGGACAGGGAAAGCAGACATTATTGTAGGAGGAGTTAATAACGGACAAAATTCAGGGGATGATGCAGTGATCACCAGTGATCCAGATCTTTCAAGTAGCGATTTATTTTTACAGGCTAATGATGCTGTCATCGCCCGCATCAACAACAACAAAGATGGAAATGGCAATTTCTTCGTCTGGGATGGCAACAACACCAATCTTTTTCAGGTACAGGCAGATGGAACTGTTAGAGTTAAGGGCACTACGGTCCATGGCAGTGACATAAATAGTAAAGAAAATATTGACGATCTAATTTATAGTGAAGTCTTGGAGAGTGTTAATGAAATGCCCATCTACGAGTGGCAATACAAAGGCCAGGATCGAAGACACATAGGACCAATGGCTCAGGACTTTCATAAGGCGTTCGGATTGGGAAAAGATGACACCACCATCGCTGCGATCGATGCCGACGGAGTGGCGTTGGCTGCCATAAAAGCGCAGCAGGAGATCATTGAAGATCTAAAAAAGGAAATTGGCATCCTGAACCAAACGGTCTCAGACCTATCAAATGAAGTAAAATCACTGGAGAGAAAACATCAAAAAAAAAGGAGCAGGTGATTGCGATCAAATGTCGATGATGAAAATGCCTCTGGTCAGTCAACAAAATGAGTAGGCAGAAAAATAGCGACTGGTCGGTATGATTGCGTTGGCTGTCTTCTAACTAGTGATCATGCTGATAACAGTAGCCGCTACTATTCTTTGTCATTCTTTTACATCGTGTTCCCGCCTTCGTTTTGGCCTTACATTGCACAGCGGTGAGTCTCTGTACAGGAACTTTGAATTGGGCTGGAGCGATGTTTTTATCATTTGCCAGTTTCTCTTTAGTAGGTTTGCAGCGGCTACAGGCAGTATAACCTGCCTTCAGCGCATCCTGAAGATCATAGGCAATCTTACTGTACTGGAGAAAACTGCAACTAGCCATATGGTATTTCACTCCAGTCTTGGTAACATAGCAAGTTTGAGACTTGACCTGTAGACCAGATATTGCGAAAAGAAGCAGTAGTACCAGTTTCGAATGCAGCATATGTAAGTTAATTAACTACCACTTTCCGTGCCAGATGATTGTCAATCTATTGGATATCTGACTGAGAGGCCGATACCTCACTAAGCTTAGATCAAGTCATCTTACATTTATACAGACCAGTCCGCAATGTCCTAACTACCTGATCACCAGGCTGCAAAACAAAGTTTTGTGGTAACATATTTTTGATTAGGTAGAAATAGTTTCGTAGGAATCTTGTGAAGTTTACGTGTTTTCATAACTTACCATCATAATCAAATAAACGGCAAGATTATGGCGAGTTACATACTATAATTGCCTGTAAACAGCGTAGAATACGCTGATATAACTTAGTTACCCACAAGCTGAAAACCCACCGCATATTTTAGCACTTTCGGTTTTTTCCGACACACAATTCCAAGCTTAAAAAACCAAAAGAGCTAAAATTT